>JALCDF010000010.1 GCA_022641375.1 Megasphaera sp.
GCGGCATCAACTGTGATGTTGTCACTGGTATTGCTTATGAAGATGAAGTGTTCGGTCTTTGCTTCTCCACTGATGATCAGAAGGAAGGCATGGCTGCTTTCGTTGAAAAACGGGCAAAACATTTTACCGATAAATAATAAGCATATCATTGAAACAATAAATTTTTAGGAGGCATTAAACATGGATTTTAAAATTCGTGAAATGGACCAGGATATCGTAAAATTGGCTGCTGATTTTGCAGCAAAACGTTTGGCACCGACTGTTCATGAACGGGATGAAAAAGAAGAATTCGATCGTTCTATCTTGAATGAAATGGGCGAACTCGGCTTGTTAGGCATTCCGTATGGTGAAGAATACGGCGGCGTTGGCGCTGACTTCCTCAGCCTGGCGATGGCTTGTGAAGAAATATCCAAGACAGACGCTTCCATCGGCTTGAGCTTCGAAGTTCACACCAATCTCTGCTCCTGGCCGATTTGGAAATTCGGTACAGAAGAACAGAAACAGCAGTACTTAAAACCCCTCGCCAGCGGCGAAAAATTGGGTGCATTCGGTCTTACAGAACCTAATGCCGGCACTGATGCTTTGAATGGCAGCACAACAGCAGTAAAGCAAGGCGACCATTACGTATTGAATGGCTCTAAAGTTTTCAATACAAACGGCGGCGAAGCAGAAATCACTGTTGTATTTGCAGCTACCGACAAATCTAAAGGCGCTAAAGGAATGAGCGCTTTTATTGTCGAAAAAGGCACACCGGGCTTTACATATGGCAAATCTGAAATTAAAATGGGTATCCACGCTTGCGTTCAGCGCGAACTCGTGTTCCAGGATGTTAAAATCCCGGCAGCAAACCTTCTTGGTAAAGAAGGCGAAGGCTTTAAGATTGCTATGATGACTCTGGACGGCGGCCGTGTTGGCGTCGGTGCACAGGCATTGGGCATTGCTGAAGGCGCTTTTGAACATGCTGTTAAGTATGCTAAAGAACGTGTACAGTTTGGGAAACCGATTGCTAAATTCCAAGCTATCAGCTTCATGCTTGCTGATATGAAAGCTAAGATCGAAGCAGCTCGTTATCTCGTTTACAAAGCAGCAGCTTCGATGAACGAAGGCGGTTCCTACAGTCTGGATGCAGCTATTGCCAAGAAAATCGCTTCTGATGTAGCGATGCAGGTTACGACAGATGCTGTACAGGTATTTGGCGGCTATGGCTTTACTCGTGAATATCCGGTAGAACGGTATATGCGTGATGCTAAGATCACACAGATTTACGAAGGGACCAATCAGGTTCAGCAGATGGTTATTTCTGGTGCCATCCTGAGATAAGAAAGAACACATTATATACACCCTCCTTTGAAATGTGAAATAAACCTAATATAAATGCTTACACTCAAGAGACGCAGCGTCGTGAACTGCGTCTCTTTTTTTTGCGCCTGGCATGGAATTCATGGCCCGGCCAGTGAAGGAAAATAGAGACAAGGCTGTCCGAAACCGTCATATTTTATTCAATTCATATATACAATATAATTAAGTCATAGAGTTTAGGAAATCAGAGAAATCGCAAGAAAAAACAAAAGAAAAGGAGATTGTGTTATGGAGATTATTGCAATTGTATTAAGTTTGTTTTTATTGGTAACCTTTGCATATCGTGGCTTTTCCGTTATTCTCTTCGCCCCGGTATTCGCATTGTTTGCTGCGGCCTTTTCAGGCCTGCCTATTTTACCGGGGTATACGGAACTGTTTATGACGAAAGCCGTTATGTATATCAAATCATTTTTCCCGGTATTCCTGTTGGGGGCTGTATTTGGCAAAGTGATGGAAGAAACGGGCATGGCCCGCAGTATTGCCATGGAAACGATTCATGTCATTGGGAAAGATAAAGCTGTTTTTGCAGTCGTCTTTGCCTGCATGATCCTGTGTTATGGTGGTATTTCCATGTTTGTCTGTGCGTTTGCTGTATATCCGTTTGCCGCAGCGTTGTTCAGAGAAGCAGATATTCCTAAGCGCCTGATTCCGGCATGTTTTGTTGCCGGTGTATTTACAGCGACGATGGACTGCTATCCTGGTTCACCGCAGATCCAGAATATCATCCCGACGATTTACCTGGGCACGACGACGTTCTCCGCTCCTATTTTAGGGATTATCGCCGGTACGCTCCTCGTTATTGCCAGCCTGGCCTATTTGGAATGGCGCCGTAAGGCAGCCGCCAAAGCAGGCGAAGGATATGGTGATCATACCTTGAATGAAACCGTCGTCGATCCAAATGCGACACTGCCGCCATGGCAGCTATCCATTATTCCCTTGATTGTCGTATTAGCCCTGAACTTCTATTTCTCTATGGTTTTCCAATGGGATAACAGCATCCTTGCTCCGTTCCAGAATTTAAAATTATCTCTTCTGGCTAAAGATGTCCATAATGTCATTGCTATCTGGGCCTTGGTTTTGGGCTTGTTAGCAGCTATCATTATTGCCAGCGTGACAGGACGGAAGTTCATGTCTAAGAATACCAGCGTAAAAGCAGCTCTCAATGCCGGGGCTCTCGGTTCTTTGCTGGCGATCATGAACACCGCTTCCGAAGTTGGTTACGGCAACGTTATTTCCGCCTTGCCGGGTTTCCTGGAAGTAGCTGATAGTCTGTTAGGCATCGGTGCCAGCATGCCGTTGTTTAATGCCGCTATCATGGTTAATATCCTTGCCGGTATTACCGGATCTGCTTCCGGCGGTTTGAGTATTGCCCTGGATTTATTCGGCCAGCATTTCCTGGATGCGACAGCAGCACAGGGAATTCCGCCTGAAGTCCTTCACCGTATCGTGGCGATGGCTTCCGGTGGTATGGACAGTCTCCCTCATAACGGGGCTGTTATTACGACGTTGGCTATTTGCGGCTTGACACATCGTCAGTCATACAAAGATATGTTTGCGATTACCCTTTTAAAAGTTGTCTTTGCTTTCTTTGCCGTATTCTTCTATATGGCAACAGGTATTTACTAATACATATGACGAAACACTAAATAGCGTACAATAATGCTGACATACAGATCCGCCCTTCCCGGTTTTACCCTGGGAAGGGCGGGTTTGTATTATACTATGGTTAAATAGCCGCCAGAGCCTGCGCATTAGGGCATGTTATAATTTTACCTGTAAAATACATACGGGCACAGGGACGATGACAGAGGGTATCAGACTTACTGCAATGAATGAGACAGCAGAGGGGGTGTTCCTGTGCATATAGAGGACGAGTGATACAAGTGGTGTGTGCGAAAGGATAGCGTAAATACAAAGCGGGCATGGATCGTTTGATCCATGCCCGCTTTATATTTGCAACTATATAAAACCTGGAGAGTCGCTGTGTATCAAGCGATAATCCCTCTGGGTGGTGGTGAGAGAGGCCGGTGTATGACCGGCCATCTGCCTGATACCTTTTTGAGATATTATTTTACGCGTTCAACAATCAGAGATGTACCCTGACCGCCGCCGATGCAAAGTGCAGCAACGCCGTATTTGCCGTCGATCTGCGGTTCAGCCATGCCATAGAGCAGGGTGACGAGGATACGGGCGCCGGAAGCACCGATTGGATGGCCGATAGCGATAGCACCGCCGTGGATATTGGTGCGGTTCATATCTACACCGAGTTCGCGGCAGCAATATACAGCCTGTGCTGCGAATGCTTCATTGAGTTCGAACAAGTCGATATCCTTGACTGTCAGATCAGCTTTTTTCAAGGCTTTACGGACAGCAGGTACCGGGCCGGTTCCCATGATAGCGGGATCTACGCCGGCAGAGGCATAGCTGACGATCTTAGCCAATGGTTTGAGACCCAATTCTTTGGCTTTATCGGCGGACATGACAACAAAAGCTGCCGCACCGTCATTAATACCGGAAGCATTGCCGGCAGTTACCGAACCGCCCTTTTTGAAGGCTGGTTTTAATTTAGCAAGGCCTTCCGCAGTAGAGCCTTCACGGGGGAATTCATCGGTATCGACGATTTTATCGCCTTTACGGCCGTGAACGACAACCGGAACGATTTGTGATTTAAAAGCACCATTTTTGATGGCTTCACAAGATAATTGCTGGGAACGAAGGCCGAGTGCATCCTGGTCTTCACGGCTTACGCCGAACCGTTCAGCAACATTTTCGGCGGTTACGCCCATATGATAATCATTGAAAGCATCCCATAAGCCGTCTTTGATCATGGTATCGACCAAAGTGCCGTTACCCATGCGATAGCCCCAACGAGCTTTGGGGATAGCAAATGGTGCAGCTGACATGTTTTCCATACCACCGGCAATAACGACGTCAGCATCTCCGGCTTTGATGATCTGAGCAGCCAGAGAAACGGTACGCAAACCAGAACCGCAGACTTTATTTACTGTTAAAGCAGGTACTTCCTGTGGAATCCCGGCTTTGATAGATGCCTGACGGGCAGGATTCTGACCTAACGCAGCCTGGATAACATTACCCATGACTACTTCTTCAACCTGATCTTTCGAGATACCGGCACGTTTTACGGCTTCATCAATGACGATGGCACCTAATTCCGTAGCGGGAACATCTTTCAATCCGCCGCCAAATTTGCCGACAGCTGTACGGCAAGCGCTTACGATAACAACTTCTTTCACGTAGACCACACTCCTTAGGATATAAAATATAATTAATTATTGTTCCATTATATCGTATATCCTATAAATTTTCTATTCATTTGATATATTATTTTTTTGCTTTACGGGGACGTGGGAAGAGGCCGCCGGAGATGACCAGTTTTTGTATTTCATTGGTGCCTTCGTAAATCTGGGTGATTTTGGCATCACGCATCATGCGTTCTACATGATATTCTTTCATATAACCGTTGCCGCCGAGCATCTGGACGCATTCTGTCGTCACTTTCATGGCCACATCCGTGCAAGTGAGCTTGGCAATAGCAGCGGCTGTCGTGAACGGCTTGCCGGCTTGCTTCAGGCAGGCGGCTTTGTACAGGACCAGTTTTGCCTTTTCGATATCAGCATATAATTCAGCCATCTTGAAGGCGAGATATTGTTGTTTGCAAAGAGGCTTGCCGAATTGTTCACGCTGTTTCAAATATTCGCTGGCAATCTGGAAAGCACCTTCAGCAAGTCCCAGACCCTGGGCAGCGACGCCGATACGGCCGCCGTCTAACGTCTGCATGGCCAGTTTAAAACCTTCGCCCGGTTTGGCAATCATGCGGTCTGCGGATACGCGGACATTGCTCAATACCATTTCGGAAACCTTGGCAGAACGAATGCCCATTTTGTTTTCAAGTCGGCCGACATGGAAGCCTTCCATACCCTTTTCGACGACAAAGGCGCACATGCTCTTTGTGCCGATGGACGGATCCGTTAAGGCGTAGATGACCGTATAATCAGCAAGCGGTCCATTAGTATTGAAAATCTTTGTGCCGTTGAGGATGTAATCATCGCCGTCTTTGGTAGCGACGGTTTTCTGACCAGCGGCATCGGAACCGGCGGACGCTTCCGTGAGGCCGAAGGAGCCGATGGCTTGTCCGCTGGCAATAGGAGATAAGAACCGTTTTTTCTGTTCATCTGTTGCATTAGAATACATGATACTGCCGCCATATAAAGACGTATTGACCGAGAAGGCAATGCCGAAAGAGCCATCTACTTTAGATGTTTCTTCTACGCCTAAAATGTACGGGAGATATCCCACATCGATACCACCGAATTTCGTCGGATAGCAAAGTCCGAACATGCCCATTTTACCGAATTCTTTGAAGGCTTCCAAGGGGAATTCGGAAGCTTCATCACGTTCGATGACACCGGGTTTCAATCGTTTTTCCGTAAAATCTTTTACTTGCTGCTGAATCTTTAATTCATCTGCCGATAATTCAAAATTCATACGTCATCGCTCCTTATTCTTTATTGCGAACAAAATGTTTATAAAAATATTTCGTAATAAGAACTATTACACTCACATAATATCATACGGGAAAGCACAAATCAACCAAATGCCAAAAATGTTATAGAAGAATAGTTTGTAATACGAATAATGAATAATGACATAAAAAAACACAGTGTTTTTAAGAATCACTGTGTTGAATATGGCCGATGCGGGCAAGATAGTTTAATAAATGAATGCGTTCATCCGGGGAAAAATCATGCAGGACGCTTTGGTTCAGTTCTTCGATTTTTTTCTGGACGGGTTCTTTAATAGCTAGTCCCTTTTCGGTTACCTGGACGCGGATGCTGCGTTTATTATGGGGATCCAGGACACGATTGATGAGATCCCGTTTTTCCATACGATCCAATACACCGGAAATCGTTGAATTTTCTACGCGGAGTATAGCGGCGATTTCTTTCGGAGTGAGTGAGTCATTTTCCCAAAGACAGGCTAATACGCCGTATTGACCGGGGGTAATGCCGAACTGGGAGAGATTTTCAGAGAATTCCAGGAATACGTCATGTTGGGCGATGGTAAGCAAAAAATTAATACATTTTCTATATTCCATGATATGGATATTCCTCCTCTTTAAAATTTTTTGTAAAACGAATAATTTTTAGTATAGCATAATTTTGAAAATATTTCTAGAAAATTTACTGGGAGTATCTATTGACAATTCCGGACCAAATTAGTATAATGTAGTTGTAATAAGAAATAATAATTATTAATTAGAAAAAATTATTTGATAAATAGGGAGGAACCCATCATGAAAGAAGTAAAATTTTATCAACTCGAAAATAAAAGTGTTGTAGCAGTAATTAACGGTGAAGGAGCGGACATGGCCAATGCAAAGTTATTGGTACCGGGTTCTGTCGATGCAGCTCAGGAAAAACACGTACCGGTTGTCCAGAAAGAAGGCAGTGATGTAGTCGTTACCGTAGGGTCGGTCATTCATCCGATGGAAGAAAAGCATCACATTGCATTCATTGCCCTGGCTTCGGAAGATGGGTTGGAAATTAAGTATCTCAAAGCCGGCGATCATCCGCAGGCTCATTTCAAAGCACCGGCTCATGGCATTGCGTACGAATTCTGCAATCTTCATGGGTTATGGAAAACAGAATTTTAAACAGAAACTATCTCCTAAACATATATAGTCTCCTAAATATAACAAGAACACTCTGCAGGTCATGCAGAGTGTTTTTGTTATATCGTGAACATGCGCCATAACCCGATGATCAGGAAGGCCAGTATGATAATGAAACTGATGATACGGGTTTTAGAATATATAGCAGGATTATTCTTTGTATTTTGGGGTGGTGTTGGCGGCGGTACCGGTAGCTTTGTGCCGCAAATGGGGCACATAAGGACACCGTCCCGCAATTCAGTTCCGCACGTAGGACATTTTATCATGATATCATCTCCGTTTATCTACCTTTTATCTTATCATACCATGTGCGGAAAGGTAAATAAAGCGGTAATGGCAGAGAACGGTATCCTGGGAGGAGAAAGTTTCCCTGCCTGTTAATATAGAAAAATCCTAAAATATATTGTATAACCCAGATAAATATTATAGAATGTAATGTGCATGTTACAAAGACATGTATGATGAATATATGATAAGATTTCGATGAAGAATTAGGGGGAGTTTGGGTATGAAGTTACCTAAAAAACTGGGATTAAGCACGCAGATACTACTTGGATTGTTTTTAGGCGCCGTCGTTGGATATTGTTTTCCCGATTTTGGGGCGCAGTTGAAACCTGTCGGGGATGGGTTCCTGCGTATGATTAAAATGATCATCGTGCCTTTGATTTTCAGTACATTGGTTATGGGCATTGCCGGTACGGGAGATTTTAAAAAACTGGGACGGTTAGGCGGGAAATCCATCATCTGGTTTGAATTTGCTACGACGATTGCGCTGGCCGTGGGGCTGCTGGTCATGAATTTATCTGAACCCGGCGTCGGTGTCCAGATTGCGGCTTCGTCATCCAGTCAAAGCAGTGCTGCTGCCGCCAGTCAGAAGAGTATTGATATGGTTCAATATATGGTCCATATTATTCCGACGAATATTATTGATGCCGCAGCCCGGCAGGATATGTTGGAAATCATCTTTTTCACCTGTTTTTTTTGGTGTCGCTGTAGCGCATATCGGGCCAGCCGGTGATATTATTGTCCAATTTTGCCGCAGTGTTGCCGAAGCGATGTTTAAGGTAACCGGTTATGTCATGAAATTAGCGCCTATCGGTGTATTTGCCATGATTTCCTATACGGTTGCCAGCTTTGGGATTGCCATGCTCATTCCCTTGGGGAAACTCATTTTTGCAGTTCTCTTTGCTACCGTTTTGTTCATCTGCCTGGTTGCGATGATTGCTACGGCATTGACACATATTAATTTCTTCCATGTGATCCGCTGCCTGAAAGACATCCTGTTCCTGGCTTTTTCTACGGCCAGCAGTGAAGCGGCCTTGCCGGTAGCGATGCAGCGGCTGGAAACCCTGGGAGTGCCGAAGAATATCGTTACCTTCGTCATGCCGACGGGATATTCCTTCAACCTCGATGGCTCGACGTTGTATAGTTCGGCGGCGATCTTGTTTATTGCCCAGCTCTATGGCATTGACTTGTCGCTGGGACAGCAGCTCCTCATTATGATTACCCTCATGTTGTCGACAAAAGGGATCGCCGGTGTTCCAGGCGCGGGTATCATTGTCGTCGCGGCAACGGCTGCGGCCTTTGATCTGCCTGCTGAAGGGGTGGCTATCGTCCTCGGTATCGACCGTATCCTTGATATGATCCGCACGGCGTGTAACGTCTGCGGCAATTGTATGGCAACAGTCCTCGTTGCCCGTTGGGAACACGAAATAACCGCTGCTGTTTTTAAAAAAGCGTATGATGAATATTTCCATAAAAAGGAAACGAATCCCATAGCGTAATCAGCCAATCTATCAGTGACTTTTTAGGCATATATATGGTATAATTGATGCAATAAAATAAGTAATCTGGAAGGATATCCTGACAGAAAACTTCATTTCAAGCTCCGTTCTGACTGCAAAGACATCTGCGCAGGTCAGGCGAAAGCACATTCAGGATACGCAGGCGCTGTGCTTTCACACAGCGCCGTTTTTTTATACAGAAAGGAAGGAATCCGTATGGAAAAAAGACTGGCTTTAATCGGTATCATCGTCAGCAATCGGGAATCGACCAAGAAGTTGAATGATATTCTGCACGAATATGGAAGTATTATTTTAGGGCGCATGGGGGTTCCTTACAGAGAACAGGGCATCCATGTCATTAGTATTATCGTCGATGCACCGCAGGATACAATCAGTGCGTTGTCCGGAAAACTGGGTATGATCCCGGATATCAGTACCAAGACGATTTATCCGGCAGTGCCGAAGTAGGAGCTGCATATGTTGAAATTAGCAATCTATGGTAAAGGCGGCATTGGAAAATCTACGATGACCAGTAATTTATCAGCGGCGTTTGCCTATTTGGGCAAACGGGTCATACAAATCGGCTGTGATCCCAAAGCGGATTCCACGTTTAATCTTTTGGGGGGCCGGCCGGTGGAACCGGTCATGAATTATATGCGGGAACATGATGAAGATCCGCAGCGGATAGAAGATATTTCCCGTGTCGGGTACGGCGGCGTCCTCTGTATTGAGACCGGTGGTCCGACGCCGGGGCTGGGGTGTGCCGGCCGGGGAATTATTGCAACCTTTGCGTTACTGGAAGACCTGGGACTCTTTGAAACGTATCATCCCGATGTAGTCCTTTACGATGTCCTGGGGGACGTCGTCTGCGGCGGGTTTGCCGCACCGATACGGGAAGGCTATGCCGAAGAGGTCCTCATCGTGACATCGGGAGAAAAAATGGCGTTATATGCGGCGAATAATATTCATACGGCCGTAGAGAATTTTGCTGACCGCAGTTATGCCAAAGTGCGGGGAATTATTTTAAACCGCCGCAATATACCCGATGAAGAGCAGAAAGTACATGAGTTCGCCAAACGGACCCAGTTGGATATCATCGGCGATATTCCCCGCAGCGATGATATCAACCGGTATGAAGAAGAAGGCAAGACCGTCATTGAAGGCAATCCGGAGCTGCCAATCAGCAAACTATTCCTGTCATTGGCACAAACGTTGATGGAACGGTAAAATGATGAATTTGATTTGTATAATTCAAGGATTTTAAGGAAGCGGATATGGAAAATAAACCTTATGCAATTACGGTGCGGAACCTGGTGAAATTGGGCCGGCAGGAGATTCCGCCGGAACTGATTTCTTCTACGCACCTTATTTATAATTCGCCGGCAGCATTGGCATTTAACTCGCCGGGAGCCCAGGGGTTCGGCGTGAAACGGGCTGGCCTTGCCATTCCCGGTTCGGTGATGCTTTTAGTGGGCCCGGACTGCTGCGGCCGTAATACGACGATACTCAGCGAAATGGGCGGATACAGTGATAGGTTCTTCTTTTACATTATGGATGAGACCGATATCGTAACCGGCCGTCATCTGAAGAAGATTCCCCAGGCCGTCGAAGAAGTTGTAAAATCATTGCCGCAAGAACCGACGATGGTCATGATCTGCATGACCTGTGTCGATGCCTTGCTGGGAACGGATATGGAACGAGTCTGCCGCAAGGCGTCGCAACAGGCAGGGCTGCCGGTGGTCCCTTGCTATATGTATGCGTTGACCCGGGAAGGGCGCAAACCACCTATGGTAGATGTGCGTCGTGCGGTGTATTCCTTATTGGAACCGCAGACACGGCATCGCCGTACGGTCAATCTGCTGGGGTATTTTGCGCCGCTCAGAGAGCAATGTGAGTTTTACGATATCCTCCATCAATTAGGAGTGCAGCATATTCAGGAATTATCGCGGTGCCGGACCTTTGCGGAATATACGGCATTGTCACAGGCCAATTTTAATATCATCCTTCATCCCGAAGCCCGTCTGGCGGCACAGACCATGGAAAAGCGTCTCCATATACCCAGTATTGAACTGACACGTCTCTATCAGGTCGACAAGATTCACAGCCAGTACACGGCCTTTGCCCGGGTGCTGGAAAAAGAACTGGATGATGACGTATGGCGGGAACCGGCACGGGACTGCGTTCACCGTATAAAAAAGAGCTGCCAGGGGGCGACGGTGGCCATTGGGGAGATGCAGAACGGCAATGCATTTGAAATGGCGTTGGCACTGAGCCGGTATGGGTTCCATATAACGGAACTATACGCCAATGTATCTCCCGATGATTTCGTGTATCTGAATCAGCTGGCCGTACTCAGTCCGGATACGCAGGTGTATTCTAACTTATCGCCGTCTATGTTGTATTATGAGGGAAATGAGCATCCGGTGGATCTTACTATCGGCAAAGATGCGGCCTATTATCATCCCCGCAGTGCCCATGTTTTTTGGAATGAAGAAGTCCAGCCTTTTGGGTATGACGGCGTGACGGCACTGCTCCATCAGATCCGGGAAGCGCTGGAAGGGAGGCGGATGTGATGAAAGGATTATGGAAATATATTTCTCCCTTTGCGCCGGATCAGTCCGGGGCAGCTGCTGTATTATACGGGCTGGGCGGTATCGTCGTCATCTGTGACGCCGGCGGCTGTGCCGGCAATATCTGTGGGTTTGATGAACCGCGCTGGTTCAGTGGCAGGAAAAGTGCCGTGTTCAGTGCCGGCCTTCGTGATATGGATGCTATCTTAGGCCGTGATGACCGGCTGGTAGCTAAGTTATGTGCGGCAGCGCAGGAAATAGATGCGGCTTTTGCAGCCATTATCGGTACGCCGGTACCGGCCGTCATTGGGACAGACTATAAAGGGCTGTCCCGCATGACCGAAAAACAATTGGCGATTCCTGTCATTACCATCGATACGAATGGCATGACCCGGTATGATAAGGGAATCATCAAGGCGTACCAGGGGATGCTCACTGCTTTTGCGGATCGGCAGGCAGTGTCGGTAAAGGGTGTGGTCAATGTTCTCGGGGCAGTGCCGCTGGATTTGATGGCACCGTCCGGCTTAGTGCAGATCAGACCGGTTTTGAAGACGGAAGGATGGGATACCATCCGGTTGTTTGATACGTTGGCAGACTATATCCATGCCGGTGAGGCGGAACGGAATATCGTCATCTCGCCGGCCGGACGCGAAGCGGCTGAATGGCTGCAGCGTACATTTGGTACCCCGTGGGAATGCCGCTATTTCGGATTAGAAGCGATTGCCCGTTCGGTACCGGCAACGGCAGGACGGATCCTGATCGTGCATCAGCAGATAGCGGCGAATGCGCTGCGCAGCCTGATAGAAGGGGAAACGGATGCCGAAATTACGACAGCCACATGGTTCTCCTGTCAGCAGGAGGATTGCCGTGCGGGAGATGTGCAACTGCATGAAGAAGACGATTTCTCTCATCTCGCCGATACCAATTCGTTTGACTGCATTATTGGCGATGCATATTTTAAAAAAGCGCTGCCTCACTTTCAGGGTACGTATATTGATTTTCCTCATTTTGCCGTATCCGGGAGGGAATAGCCATGCTGACAGAGATAATCCGTGTTTTCGGTATCGTCCAGGGCGTCGGTTTCCGCCCGTTTGTGAGCCGCCTGGCCAATCGGTGCGGTGTGAAGGGCAGCGTGTGCAATAAGGGTTCCTATGTGGAAATCCTCGTTCAGGGGGATGAAAAAAAGAAACAACAGTTTCGGGATGCCCTGGAACAGGAAGCGCCGCCGCGGTCGGCAATCCTGAAAGTGGATGTGACACAGGAAGACCGCGATGCCTGTGATTCATTTCAGATTATTGAAAGCGCCAGGGAAACGGGTGATATTTTTGTATCTCCCGATATTGCGATTTGTGATGAATGTAAAAAAGAGCTTTTTGACAAGAATAACCGGCGGTACCTTCATCCGTTCATCAATTGTACGGCCTGTGGCCCCCGTTTGACGATTTTGGATTCGATGCCCTACGACCGGGAACGGACGAGCATGGGTGAATTTCCCATGTGTGATGCCTGCCAGTACGAATATACCCATGCCGACACGCGGCGGTATGATGCCCAGCCGGTATGCTGTAATGATTGTGGTCCCGAAGTATATTTGCTGGGACGGTCCGAACGCCGTCGCCAGGCTATTACCGAAACGCGGCGTATCCTGTCGGCCGGGGGCATCGCGGCAGTCAAGGGCATCGGTGGTTTTCACCTCTGCTGTGATGCTGCGAACGAGGCCGCTGTGAATCGGCTGAGGCGGCAAAAAAGACGGCCTGTCAAGCCCTTTGCCGTCATGATGAAAGATTTGGCAGCGGCCCGGCGTGAATGTGTTGTGGAAAAGGGGCAGGAAGCTGTCCTGGATGGGCATCAAAAACCGATCCTCCTCCTGCGCAAACGGGCTGACAGTACGCTTTGTCCGGAAATTTCACCGGGTAATCCCAAAGTCGGTATCATGCTTCCCTATGCACCATTGCAACTCCTGCTATTCCGGTATGATGACGGGCTGTGTATGCCTGATGCATTAGTCATGACCAGTGCCAATGAATCGGGAGCCCCTATCTGCCATACCGATGAAGAAGCGGTACAAGAACTGACGGGATTGTGTGACGTTATTTTATCCCACAACCGGAAGATACGGCTGCGGGCTGATGATTCGGTCATGGACTGGTATGACGGAGCGCCGTATATGATCCGCCGCTCCCGGGGCTATGCGCCGCTGCCCTTTTTTGTCGATACAGGAAAGGGTGAAGTGCTGGCTATAGGGGGCGAATTGAAGAATACGTTCTGCATTAGCCGGAACCATCTCTTTTATTTGTCTCCTTACATCGGGGATATGGCAGATATCCGGACGGTGGAAGCATTGCGGCAATCGGTAGTGCGTATGGAAACGTTGCTCGAAGCCAATCCTTCTGTCGTGGCCTGCGATACCCATCCCCGTTATAATACGGTGGCAGCAGCCCATGATATGGGGCTTCCCGTCGTGGAAGTGCAACATCATTATGCCCATGTTTTATCTTGTATGGCGGAAAATAATTATTTAGATCCCGTTATCGGTGTTTCCTTTGATGGAACGGGGTATGGCGATGACGGGACCATCTGGGGCGGCGAGATTTTCACAGCGGATATGCATCGCTATGACCGGTATGCTTCCATCGCTCCATTCCATCAGCTCGGCGGCGACGCTTCAGCAAAAGAGGGTTGGCGCATTGCCGTATCCATGATATACGGGCTGACTGGAAAAGATAAAGAAAAAACAACCAGTATAGTAGATGCATTGCATCTTTGTGATGAAAAGAATCTGGCGGCCCAATGGTTCATGTATGATCAACATATTAACAGTGTCTTATCAACCAGCGCCGGCCGTCTCTTTGATGCCGTCAGTGCTATCAGCGGTCTTTGTCGTGCATCTACATTTGAAGGAGATGCTTCGATGCGGCTTCAATTCGCTGCCGAACGCTGGATAGAAGGGCATGAGGTAAAACCTGCGGAGAGCATAGGACCGCGGCCGGGGTCCCGCTGGATCCTGCCGACGGATACATTGGTGGCGACGTTGATCCGCCACCGGCTGGCAGGCACTTCGCCGGAAGAAATGGCCTGGGAGTTTCATGCAGCCCTAGCCGGGATGATAGCCGGCGCGGTCGTTGAGGCACGCAATCATACGGGTATACAGACAGCAGCACTGAGCGGCGGCGTGTTTCAGAACCGGCTGCTATTGAGCCTTACCGATACCATGCTGCAGGCCCGGGGATTCAACGTGCTGCGTCACAGCCTGGTTCCGCCCAATGATGGCGGCATAGCACTGGGACAGGCGGTGTATGCGGCAGTTAACGGATTTTCTGATATATGATATAAAATTATTTCAAAGGAGTGATACCTATGTGCGTGGGATTACCAGCACGAGTAGTAACGATAAAAGACGGTATGGCCTTAGTCGATGCGTCAGGAGCCAGACGGAAAGTGTCTGCGGCGCTGATCGATTCACTGGATCCGGGAGATTATGTCATGGTTCATGCCGGCATGGCGATTGCTAAGATTACTGATACGGATGATGATGAAATGGATGATATTTTGGAGGACGTATAATGACAGTTGTGAAAAAGAACAAGGCCCTTGATATAATCCGATGTTATGATGGGCCGCCGGTGCGTATCATGGAAGTGTGTGGCACTCATACACATGAAATCTTCCGGCAGGGAATCCGTCAGATCCTGCCGCCGCAGGTGACGCTCATTTCCGGGCCGGGATGTCCGGTCTGTGTGACGCCGGTAGGATATGTCGATGAAGCCATCTGGCTGGCCTTGGAAAAGGGCGTCACGATTTGTACATTCGGGGATCTGGTTCGTGTGCCCGGATCGGAAATGAGCCTGGCCAGAGCCCGCAGTAAAGGAGCTCATATTGAAATCGTATATTCGCCTGTCGATGCTTATGAATATGCCCGGGATCATCAGGAAGAACAGACGGTATTTCTTTCTATCGGTTTTGAAACGACGACGCCGGCGAGTTGCCTGGCCGTTCAAAAAGCGCAGGAAGACGGGCTCACCAATTTTTCTATCCTGACAGCGAATAAGACGATGCCCCAGGCGTATGAAGCATTGAAAGGGAGCGCCGATGTATTCCTTTATCCGGGCCATGTGGATGCGGTCATGGGGACGAAGCATTGCGAAGAACTGGTACAGGAAGGTATATCCGGCGTCGTCACCGGATTTACGGCCAAGGAACTGCTTACGGCTTTCGCGGTGATCCTGGCAAAATTCCCGGCCGGGAAACCATTTTTTAAAAACTGTTATCCCCGGGTAGTTACCCGCGACGGCAGCCTTTTGGGACAAGGAATGATGAACAAGTTTATGGAACCGTGTGATACAGAATGGCGCGGTTTGGGAATCATTCCCCTGTCGGGGCTGCAGCTTCGGGAGGCCTATACGGATTTTGATGCCAGAAAAAAATATGGCGTACCGAAGATAAAAGGCAGGGCGAATCCTGCCTGTCATTGTGGTGAAGTACTGCAGGGAAAATGCCGTCCGTCGGATTGTCCGATTTTCGGCACGGGATGTACGCCGGAGCACCCTGTAGGAGCTTGTATGGTTTCCCATGAAGGGGCTTGTTCGGCATATTACCAATACGGAGGTGTTTTGCATGAGTAATGTCATTACGCTGGCCCATGGTGCCGGCGGCAGACAGACGGCGGAATTGATTGATAAAGTATTTAAAGCACATTTTTCCAACCCACAGTTTACGGCAGATGATGCGGCAGTGCTGCCTATCGATAATACGAAATTGGCGTTTACGACGGATGGATTCATCGTATCACCACCGGACTTCCCCGGCGGCAATATCGGCAAGCTGAGTATTTGCGGGACGGTCAATGATTTATCCTGCATGGGAGCACAGCCGTTGTATTTATCTTGTGCATTCGTCATTGAAGAAGGGTTTCCGTTGGCGAAAGTAGAAGAATATGCAGCGGCCATGGAAAAGACTGCTGCAGAAGCAGGCGTGCGCATTGTAGCCGGTGATACCAAGGTCGCCGGTAAAGGCCAGGTAGACCACCTGTTCATTACGACGACCGGTATCGGACGCATTATGGACGGCGTTTGCCTGTCCGGTTCGCAGGCTAAGTCCGGCGATGCGGTCATCGTGACCGGTGATGTCGGCCGGCACGGATGTACTATCCTGCTGGCCCGCAACCATTTCGGTATCGATGCGAAAGTGACCAGTGATTGTGCGCCCTTATGGGGAACCGTCCAGTCTATGCTGGAAACGACAAAGGATATCCACGTCATCCGCGATGCCACCCGGGGCGGGGTAGGCACAGTCCTGTACGAAATCGCCTCTCAAAGCCAGGTGGGAATCCATTTGGACAGTCAGGCCATTCCGGTCGATCCGGCTGTCAGCGGCGTCTGCGGCATGTTGGGATTAGAACCGCTCTATCTTGCCTGCGAAGGGCGTCTCGTCGTCTTTGCGCCGCAGGATCAGGCAGCGGCACTTGTAGCAGCCTTGCGTAATGGACCGTATTCACAGCAGGCAGCGGTCATCGGTCAGGTCACGGCAGATCATGCCGGTCAGGTCGTCATGCGCACGGAAATCGGCACGGAAACATTGTTGCCGCCGCCGGGAGGAGAACTTCTGCCGAGAATATGTTGAGGAAAGGATACTATCATGATAAAAATAGCTATCTATGGTAAGGGTGGTATCGGTAAATCGACAACGGTATCCAATATGGCAGCAGCGCTGGCCGATAAAGGATTGAAAGTCATGCAGATCGGCTGCGATCCCAAAGCGGATTCCACGATATCCCTGCACGGTCAGGGACCGATGCCGACTGTCCTTGATTTGATTCGCACCAAGGGAAATGATTTCACCCTTCAGGATATGACGCGGCGCGGCTATAAAGATGTCGTCTGCGTCGAAGCCGGCGGCCCGACACCGGGATTGGGGTGTGCCGGCCGGGGCATCATAGCCGCATTGGAAAAACTTCAGGAAAAGGGCGCGTATGAAACATATCGTCCGGATGTGGTATTTTATGATGTATTAGGCGATGTGGTTTGCGGCGGGTTTTCCATGCCCATGCGCAAAGGCTATGCCGATGCCGTATGTATCGTTACATCCGGTGAAAACATGTCTATCCATGCAGCGGCGACGATTGCCATGGCCATTGAAAATTTTAAAGGCCGGGGATATGCCCGGCTGGGCGGGCTGATCCTGAATCATCGGGATGTAAAACAAGAAGACGAAAAGGTACAAGAACTGGCAGAAGATATCCACACGTCTGTGATTGGCAGATTGTCCCGCAGTGATACGGTATTAGCGGCGGAAGAACAGCAAAAAACCGTCATCGAAGCATTTCCGGACAGTGAAATGGCTGACGAATACCGCCGCCTTGCCGATGCGGTATATCAGGCGGTGATATCATGTTGAAACGCGTTGATGGCAGGGAAGATACGTCCGGAGCCCGTGTCCTTTTAAAGGACGCGTCTTTTCCGGAACCGTTCTATGACGGGCTGGAATACTCGCCGCCGGCCCGGGGAACGTGGAATATCGTCCATACGACGATGCTCGTGCCGGATTCACACCAAATTTATATTTGTGCCTTGGGATGTCTCCGCGGCGTCGTATTGACAGCAGCAGAAATGAATGCCATGGACCGGTTTTCCTCCATTGTCATCGAAGAACATCATTTATATGACGGGTCCATGGAAGATACGATCGTCAATGGCGTAGGGGAAATCCTCGCGGGTCTGCTGCCGAAAACGCCCCGGGTGATATTCTTGTATCCGGCCTGTATCCATCATTTCATGGGAGCGGATATGGACGGCATCGTGAAACGCCTGCAGGAAACATATACACAGACTCGTTTTGTCTTATGCTGGATGGATCCGATCCGCCGCCATTCCAACTTGCCGCCGGAAATCCGGACCCGCTGTCAGATTTACAGTTTGTGGAAAAAACAACCGGCAGACCAGAACTCGGTAAATCTGATCGGGAGCAATCTGGCAGTCGAAAATGACAGTGCCCTGATGAAACTGCTTCGGGATAACGGCATGACGGTGCGGCAGCTGCCGACATGTCAGACCTATGCAGAATATGAAGCAATGGGCTCGGCGGGGCTGAACCTGGCATTTGAACCACTGGCCAGGCCGGTATTGCCATTTTTGCAGGAACGGTACGGTCAGCCGGGAATATATCTTTCTGACAGTTTTGATTATCAGGAGATTACGGCGGCGCTCTATCGTGTTGCCGATGCCATCGGGGCCGGGCATCCCGACTGCCGTGATGAAATCAACCGTTGCGAAACGGCTTTTCGCCTGGCTAAAGAAGCCATCGGAGATATGCCTGTAGCCATCGATTATGCCGCCACATTCCGCCCGTTCAGCCTGGTCAGGGCATTATTGGGGCATGGCTTTCAGGTACGGCGCATCTATGTGGATGTATGTAACGGTGACGACAGCAACGATTTTCAATCGTTGCAGCAGAGCCATCCGGCACTGGAACTCTATCCGACGCGCCACGCCAAGATGCGCTGCATGGACCGCCATAGTGATGAGTTTTTGGCCATCGGCCAGAAGGCGGCCTATTTCACGGGGACCCGGCATTTTGTTGATTTGGCTGAAGGCGGCGGCTGGTATGATTTTGCCGGCATCCGCAGGATGCTGGCAGGTATGGTCGATGCCTGCGAAAAGGAAAAAGATCCGCGTGACTATGTCCGCATCAAAGGATGGGGGTGCCATATATGCCGATGAAAGAAGCGGTGAGCCGTATTTCTACCTATTCTGCCGATACATTCGGCGTTTGTTCGGCGTTGTTCGAACTGGGCGGCATGATAGTCATTCATGATCCGTCAGGGTGCAACTCGACGTATACGACGCATGATGAGCCGCGCTGGTACGACCGGGACAGCCTTATTTTTATTTCCGGCGTCGATGAAATGGATGCCATTATGGGCAACGATGATAAATTTGTCCGCGACGTCGTTACCGCCGCCCGGGATTTCTCGCCGCGATTCATCGTCCTCCTGTGTACGCCGATTCCGCTCATGACCGGTACGGACATGCCGGCGCTGGCACTGGAAATTGAAGGACAAACAGGGATTTCCACGTTTGCGGCGCCGACCAACAGCATGGATTTGTATGATGAAGGCATATCCTGGGCGTTTGCTATGCTGGCCCGGCATGTTGTCCGGCCCGGTCAGGATGCCGTCAAAGACAGGATGGCTTGTTCGTGGCAGCCGGTATTTGCTTCCGGCGGTTCCGTAGGGAAATGTGCAGCTCCGGTCAAAGTCAATATCATCGGGATGACGCCGTTGGATTTTGCGATGAATGGCAGTGAACTGTCTATCCGGAAGGTCCTGGAAGCGGCCGGGATGGAGGTCATAAGCTGTTGGGCTATGGGCAGCACGCTGGATGATATCGGCTGGGCTGATCAGGCAGATGTCAATCTCGTCGTATCCTATGGCGGCTTGGCGGCGGCGCAGGAAATGGCAGGCCGTTTTGCCCAGCCCTATGTCGTTGCTGTGCCTGACGGGCCGATGCTGGCGGCGGCTGTTTGTAAGGATTTAAAAGACGCGGCAGTACATAAATCTTCCGTTTTCACATGTCACAGGCGAAGCCAGGCGATGGACAGCGGTATCGTCATTGTTGGTGAAGTGGTTGGCAGTGCTTCGTTGGCGGTAGCCTTGGAACAGGTATCAGGGGGAGGCGTACGCATATTTTGTCCTCTCCATACGGCCGAAGGTATATTGACGGACCGCGACCGGCTGATTCCATCGGAAAAAGAGTTGCGGACGGCTTTGCAGGGGGCAAAGACCGTTATCGCCGATCCTATGTACCAGCCGATATGTCCACCGGCAAGCCGTTTTATCCCCTGGGGCCATGAAGCTTTTTCCGGCCGTATTTACCAGGACAGTATTCCTAATTTAATTGACGGATTTGATGAATTCGCAGCGCTTGTAAAAGGAGAGGATTAACGATGGGTCTCAATGATACCCCGTCAGGGGAACGGGTACATATCGGGTTTTTTGGCTGCCGCAATGCCGGCAAATCCAGTGTGGTGAATGCCGTTACCGGTCAGAATCTGGCGATTGTTTCCGAGAAAAAGGGAACGACGACGGACCCGGTATACAAAGCGATGGAATTATTGCCCCTGGGGCCGGTCATGATCATCGACACGGCAGGCTTTGATGATACAGGAGAATTAGGAGCCCTGCGTATCAAGAAAACGCAGCAGGTGCTCAATAAGACGGATATTGCCGTCCTGGTCGTCGACGGCACGCTGGGGCTGACCACAGCGGACAGGCAGTTGCTGCAGCTCATCAAAGCCAAGGGAATTGCCCATATCGTCGTCTATAATAAAAGCGATTTATTAGGCAGTCATCAGCCGGCGCAGGCGGATGAAATCTATGTCAGTGCCGCTGAAAAAAAAGGTATCACCGAATTAAAGGAACGATTGAGTACATTGATACCCGATACGGAAGATGCGTTTCCCATCGTCAGGGATTTGATTCATCCGGCAGATTTTATCTTCCTGGTTGTCCCTATCGACACGGCGGCGCCGAAAGGACGCCTTATCCTGCCGCAGCAACAGACTATCCGGGATATCCTTGAAGCGGATGGGGCGGCCATGGTCGTGAAGGAAACGGAATTATCGCATGCATTGGCCCATATAGGACAGAAACCGGCCATGGTCATTACGGACAGCCAGGCCTTTGCTCACGTATCAGCGGATACGCCGCCGGATATCCCGTTGACGTCTTTTTCTATCCTCATGGCCCGTCATAAAGGTTCGTTAGAAGCGGCTGTCCGCGGGGTAACCGCCATCGAACATCTTCAGGACGGCGATACGGTGCTGATTGCCGAAGGGTGTACCCATCACCGTCAGTGTGATGATATCGGTACGGTGAAAATACCGCGGTGGCTGCACAACGATACGGGCAAAAAAATTAAAATCGAAACGGTCAGCGGGGTAGAATTCCCTGATGATTTGTCGAAATATGCTCTTATTATTCATTGCGGCGGCTGTATGTTGAATGCCAGAGAAGTCCGTTATCGTGTAAAATGTGCAGCCGATCAACATATTCCCATGACGAATTATGGAATTGTCATTGCCTATATGCAGGGAATATTAAAACGCAGCCTGGAAATCATTCCCTATTTAGCGGATTTAGTATAGAATGGAAGTATATTGGTATAGCAAAGGTTTATGAATAAGGAGATGAACATATGAAAATTGAACGGATCACCGCTTTATATTGGAGTGCTACCGGTAATACGCGGCAGGCAACCGTTGCGTTGGGACAGGCCCTGGCGGAACAGCTCAGCGTACCGTTCCGGACGGTAAATTTTACGTTACCGCAGGTTCGGAGGAGAATCCACGCATTTTTGCCGGATGAATTTGTTGTCGTTGGGGCACCTACATATGCGGGCAAACTGCCTAATAAAATCCTGCCGGATTTTACGTCTAAACTCGTGGGGAAACAGACGCCCTGCGCTGCAGTAGTGACGTATGGAAACAGATCTTTTGATAATTCATTGGCAGAATTATGGGCCGTGCTGCAAAAAAACGGCATGAATCCTATGGGGGCAGCGGCTGTTCCCTGCCGGCATGCGTTTACGGACGCCCTGGCTGCCGGCCGGCCCGATGAAGAAGATCTGGCGACAATCCGCGATTTTGCAAAAAAAATTGTGGCCCATACAGTGCTCGATATGGCGGTATCCGTTCGCATTCCCGGGCAGGCCGATGCCCCGTATTATGTACCCCGGGGCATGGATGGACAGCCGGCTAAGTTTCTCAAAGCAAAACCGAAGACCGACATGAGCCGCTGTGATGCCTGTGGTATTTGTGCCGATATCTGTCCGATGGGAGCTATCGATAAAAATGATGTGGCGGCGGTGCCCGGCATTTGTATTAAATGTCAGGCTTGCGTGCGGTCCTGTCCCAAGCAGGCCAAGTACTTCGATGACCCGGCATTTTTATCTCATGTGGATATGCTGAAGCAGCATTTTGCTGATAGCATTACGGGACGTAAAAAAATATCTTTTTATATTTGAGGACATGTATCCCCGTTCCAGACCCAGGTGCCGGGACGGGGATACATTTTTGTCAAATACGGATGACGATAAGGAGGTTATCTGATGGGTTGGAACATAAAAGGGCTGTGCCGCTGGATCGTAGGCATACTATTTTTAGTGAGTGTCTGCCAGACAGGAATGGCGGCGGATTTTTCTCATCTGGTTATTTTACATACGAATGATACGCATGGGTTTGATCAGCAGGCTGACGGAGTTTACGGAATGGCGGCGGTAGCAGCGTTGAAGAAAGAATACGAGACCAATGGATATGATGTCCTTCTTGTTGACGGCGGCGATGCGATCCAGGATAATAATCTGGTAAATTTCAGCAAGGGGGCATCTGCGATTACCTTTATGAATGCTGCCGGCTATGATGCTATGACCTTGGGAAATCATGAATTCGATTATGGACAAGATGTGACGCTGCAACGGGTGAAGGAAGCACGCTTTCCTGTCGTTTCCTGTAATATCATCGTCGATGCGACCGGACAGCCATTCGTGCAGCCGCGGGCCATCCTGCATAAAGGGCCTGTCTGCATCGGAATCGTTGGCATGACCACGCCTGCGACGGTAACCTCGACGAATCCGAAAAATGTTTACGGACTGCAGTTCCTGGCGGGCTCGGCACTGTATGCAAAAGTGCAGCAGGAAGTAGCAGATTTGCAGCGATCCGGCTGTGATGTCATCATCGCCTTAGGCCATTTGGGCAGTGAAACGGGCAGTATGGGCAACCGGTCTGATGATGTACTGCAACATGTACAAGGCATTGATATTTTCATTGACGGCCATGATCATCAGGTCAAAAATGAACGGATCGGCAAAGCCCTGCTAGTTGAAACGGGCTATCATACGGAAAATATCGGCAGGATTTCCTATAAGCAGGGCCAATGGCAGGAAAACATAGTACCCTATGGAACCTATAAGAAGCAGGACAGTGCCGTAAAACAGGTAGTGGATCAATCTGCGGCGGAAGTGGCAGCGGAGTTAGGGAAATCCGTCGGTACCTCTGACGTATCGTTAGACGGCAGCCGTGTTCCCGGCGTTCGCACGCAGGAAACGAATCTCGGTGATTGTATTGCCGATGCCGTATTATGGCAGTCCCGCATGGCCACAGCGGCCCAGGGAACCATTGTAGACGGGGCCATCGTCAATGGCGGCGGTTTGCGGGCTTCGCTGGAAAAGGGACCGGTGACGGTCGGTACGGTCCATAATATCCTGCCGTATAACAATCAGATTTATACGATGAAAATAAAGGGTAGCAAGTTATTGGAAATCATGGAAGCGGCGTTGGCGGCAGCGCCGGGACCGGCAGGGGCATTCCCGCAGGTTGCCGGCATGAAAATGACGGTCCATACCAATGTGCCGTATAAAGAAGGACGGCAGTATGATCATTCTACGTATCATGCGCCGGCAGTACCGGGGAGCCGTGTGACTATCGAAGAAGTGAACGGCAAAGCCTTTGATCCCGAAGCGGTATATACGATCGCTACCTTTGAATTCCTTTGCCGGGGCGGCGATACATACGGCGCTTTAGCGGAACCGGGAGCTGCCGATATCCAGGGAATCGGTTATATCGATACGGAAGCGGTCATCAACTATATACAGGATGCCCTGAAAGGAAATATAGGAAATCAATATGCGGCATCAGCCGGACGGATTACCCTGTTGAAATAAAGCAGCTCCGTATCCCTGTAAATTCCGGCCGGGGTATACTATAATAAAATCAAATAGTGTCATATGTGAAGGCGGAGGTTTCTTATGGATCGGACAATCAGTTTGCTGGCACAGAAGATTTTTCAACATCATACGAAGTTGCTCAGGGTCGTCACCTGTATCGCTAAATTCGGGTACTGGCTGTATATCCTGTACGGGCTGGTGGAGTGGTGCCGCCCAGGTACGTGGCAGCAGCGGCTGCAGCGTCGCCACAGGCTGTTGTACTGCATTGCTGCCGTAGCCTTCGGCTCGACGATTTCCTTCGTGTTGGGACGGTTCTGGAAGCGGGAACGGCCCTTTGTCACGCACCGGGATATCCGGGATATCCTGCCGCATAAAGCGAATGCATCGTTTCCCAGCAATCACTCCATGAACTCCATGGCGGCTTCTACGATGATGCTTCATTTTCATAACTGGTGGGGCCTGCCATTTTTTTGTTGGAGCCTGGTTATCGGAGCATCGCGTATTGCCTGCGGTCTTCATTATGCAAGTGACGTATTAGGCGGCTTCGCGATGGGGGCTGTCAGTACGGGCATCATCAGGAACAGTGCGGCAGCCCGGAAGGGGATATACCGGATTTCCTGGGTTGGACATGTCCTGTCAGAAATTATCCGCATAGGACGAAAGGTATAAAGAGAACGCATGGCCTGTTTTGGTATATATATAACTTGTACCAAAATAGGCCATATTATTTTTCTGAGGAGAGAAAACATTAAAAATGACGCATCCAGATGTACGCGTATAAAAGACATACGTATATTTGACCTCTCAGGATAAACGTTTAAAAAGAAAATTTTTATGCAAAAAAGCACTCATTATGAGTGATTTTTTCATAATGAGTGCTGAAAATTTCATATTATTTTATAAAATTTTTATTTTTCGGCCGTGAATTTTGTAATCAATACGTGACGGACGAAGATGATAATAGTACCGACGAAGCAAACTAAACCGAGAATATCAGCCGTGCTTTGGAAGCTTTTACCAACCAGGGCCAATGGATTTTCGCTGCCGCCGGAAGTAACGGAAACAACGATCAGCAGGGCGATGATAACGCCCATCAAGCTTTCACCTACGATCAGGCCGGAAGCGAAGAGTACGCCGCGGTGATTGCAGGCTTCCACATCGGCATCTTCGTTGCCGGGGCTGCGTGTAGCAGCTCTGGATTTGAGGCGCTGATGAACGAGCCAGCCCATAACAGAGCCGATAACCAGAGGAATTTCCAAGGTTGGTGGCAGGTAAATCCCCATGCCGACAGCCAGAGGCGGTAATGCTAATGCGGTCGTGTGTTTCGTAAGCAGTAAATCGACGATGATAGCGACGACACCGACGCCAACACCGAATATAATGTAGTTCCAGTCAAGGCTGGCACTGAAAATACCTTGAGCAATCGTAGTCATCAAGGTTGCCTGCGGTGCAGCCAGAGCCTGCGTCGGGTCCATGCTGGCACGGGGCAGGGCACCGGTGAAACCGTAAGCCTGGTATAACAAGTTCAGGACCGGAGCGATAGCGACAGCACCGATGACCGAACCGAGAATCAAAGCGACCTGCTGTTTCCACGGCGTAGCGCCTACGATATAGCCTGTTTTAAGATCCTGCAGGTTATCGTTGGAAATAGCAGCGACACTGACGATAACACTGGTAATGAAGATGGCCAGTGCAGTAGCGAACTGGGTACCTTCCGGTGTTTCGAAGACACCGAAGGAAGCGCCGATAGCCAGTACGACAAGGGAGGAAACGATGATACCTAAGATGCCGATACCGGAAATAGGACTGGCGGATGTACCGATGAGGCCTGCCATGTAACCGCAGGCAGCAGCGACGAAGAAGCCCATGAGCATGGCTACGAGGATACCGACGACGATGTAAATGACGGTTACCGTAGTCGGCAGGCCCGCGGCGCCGACGAAGCTGTAGAATGTGATAATTAAGCCGAGCAGAACGCAGAAGAAAACGATGGCGATCGATTTGGGGCTCATATCGATATCGGTATGATGGAGCAATTTCTTTTCATCCGTATCATTAGAGCGGAATGCATTGATGGACATCTTGATGCCGTCGATGACTGGTTTTGCCAGACGGATCAATGTCCAGATAGCCGCAATCCCGATACAGCCGGCGCCGATGAAACGAACTTTCTGAGCCCAGATGGTCTGAGCGAAAGCGGCAGCCGTCTGGCCGTCAGCCGGTGTAAGTACGCTGGTCAGATACGGTACGCAGACGACCCATGCGAACAATGTACCGGTCAGGATAGCGATACCACTGGTAATCCCAATGAGGTAGCCAGCGCCGAGCAGCGCCATGGAAAAGCCCATAGGAAGCTGTGTAGTGGCCGTTTTTCCCAAATGGATCCAGTAACTGAATTCCGAAGACAAAATATGGAACCCATTGGAGCAGAGGCTGAAGAGAGAGGCAAGAACCGTACCGAGGACGATGTCTTTCATGCCGGTTTCGGTCTTGGACGTATCTTCGCCGGCTGCTTCTTCACGACGGATTTCACTGCCGACTTTCAGGATTTCGGCAGCGGCCCGGCCTTCAGGATAGGGGAGATCGCTGTTAACGACCATAGCCCGGCGCAGCGGGATAGTGAACAGGACACCGAGGGAACCGCCGCAAGCGCATAACAACAGCGTTTGCCAGAAGGGGAACCCTTGCCAGTAGCCCAGCATGAGCAGGCCCGGTAAAATAAAGATGATGGCAGATAATGTGCCGGCAGCGGAGGCCTGTGTCTGGACCATGTTATTTTCCAAGATATTGGAATTATGGAAGAAACGCAGGATCGCCATGGAGATGACTGCCGCCGGGATGGATGACGAGAACGTCAAGCCAACCTTTAAACCCAAATATACGTTGGATGCTGTAAAGATAATCGTGATCAGCATGCCGAGGAACATACCTCGGAACGTTAATTCAGGCAGGTTTGGGTAGGTGACAGTCACATTGGAATGCGGCTTCATAATAAAAACCTCCTACAATAAAAAATGAACGAAACATAAAAAGACGGTATACAGTGGATAATGTAGTAAAAAAATAAGACATTACTACACCCACACCTATACTATACATGATTTTTTTAGATTTGTCATTCCCTTAAAACGAATGGAGTACACTAGACTAAAGCGCATAAAAAACCAAAATTAACGAATAAATTAATCACATAAAAAAGAAGCCATATCCCCATAAAAGGTAGTTCGTGATATAATAATAAATAGATAGAGTACGGATAGTAAGGACAACATAAAGGAGGAATATTACGATGAAAGATAGTGAAATTATTGATGGCGTATTACACGAATTTGCTGGTTTGGCAAAACATCCCCGTCAGTCCCACCATGAAAAGGCAGTAAGCGATTATATCGCAGCCCGTCTTCATGAACTGGGTGTTGATGACGTGGTACAGGACGAAGTATATAACATCATTGCCAACGTACCGGCAACGGCAGGCTATGAAAGCCGTCCGCTGACGATTTTGCAGGGACATATGGATATGGTCTGCGTAGCCAAACCAGGGGTTACGTATGATCCCCTTACCAGCCCGATCAAACTGATCCGGGAAGGGAATATCCTGCGCGCCGATGGTACCAGCCTCGGTGCAGATGACGGTATTGCCGCTGCCATTGCCATGTTTTTGCTGCAACAAAAAGACGTAGCCCATGGTCCGCTCCGCCTGATCTTTACGGTTGATGAAGAAACAGCGATGACCGGTGCCACTCATTTGGATAAGAAATATGTGCAGGATGCGAAATATATCATCAATTGTGATTCCGAATATATGGATATCCTCTGCATCGGATCTGCCGGCAGCTGCCATACTCATTTCAATCGCGACATTACGTGGCAGGAACCAGCCGGTAACCTGGCGTTGAGCATCAAGACCTGTGATTTCCTCGGTGGCCATTCCGGCGAAACGATCAATTCCGGTAAGAGCAACGGTATCCAGGCCCTGGCCTTTGCCTTACTGAAAATGGCTGATAAGGGCATATCCTATCAGATGGCTTCCATGAATGGCGGCAATGCGGCCAATGCCATTCCGGCTTCAGCAGAAGCAGTCATCGTATTGGATAAAAAAGATTTACCGGCTGTACAGACGGTATTGAAGGAAACCAAGGATGAATTTGACCTTATTTATGGGGAAGTAGAACAGAAAGCTCATTACGTTTGTGAAGAAACGGCGATGCCGGCTAAGACATTCTCGCAGGATGATACCGATGCTGTCGTACAGCTCCTGTCCATCCTTCACTGCGGTGTCTTTGCCATGAACCAGCTGCTGCCGAAGTTACCGGATCTGTCAGCCAGTATCGGAACCATTGCGACGGAAGAAAACCGAGTGACGCTGCAGTATTTCCCACGGGCGTCAGCCGATGCTATCCTGCGCCAGCTCCTGATGACCTTGCCGGTTTATGGGAAATGCACAGGATTTACTGTGGAAATGGGACATCCGGAACCAGCCTGGACCAAGAATCCGCATAGCACGCTCCTGCCGGTCATTGCCCAGGCATATACGGAAGAAGCCGGCCGGGAACCGCGTCTTGAAGCGATGCACGGCGGTTTGGAAACGGGATATTTCTACTCGATGAATCAAAATCTCGATATCGTCTCGGTAGGTCCGACGACGCATGATATCCATAGCGCCGACGAATCGGTGGAACTGGATACGGTAGCTCTCTTAGTGCGTATCATTGCCAAGACATTAGGCAGATTAAAGTAATAGAATGATAGTTTGAAAAATAAAAGCAGCAATTTCTGAAAAAACGATTTCAGGAATTGCTGCTTTTTTAATTATTCTGTTTATCTGGGAAGACCGCAAAATATTAAAACATATATTTTGTATCATAGCTCAGATCCATATATTCGGCGATAGTATCATCATCAAAACCGTATTCTTTTGTTTTTCCCATGATATTTCCCAGTTTTATCTGCATCTTTTTCTTGGCATTGACCGGTTCTTCATATTCGATACGCAGACGCAGGGCGTCATCCGTCCGGTTTTCTACATGGACGAACAGACCGTTATGGAACGTGAGTTCGAACACTTTTTTGAAAGCATGCGGCAGCTGGAATCCGAAGGGAACAAAATAAGAATCAATGAAGCCGTTGCCGATGAGGATTGATCCCGTATAATCCAGGGGATGTTGCAGTTCATATTTCAGATCGCCGGCAGGCGAATTAAAGGCGACGGGGGCAATGCCGTCAATCGCCGGCGGTTCCATGCCGTTGTTGTTGGTCAGGAGCTTGAACAACGTCAATTGCTTATCATCGTTGAATCCGAATACACAGGTATAGCCACGCAGGCAGGCTTCATTGTACATAATAGGGTGCAGGCCGAAGCTTTCAATGTTGAAGAACTGTTCCGGGTGCTCGATGGCGACGATACTGTATTTGAAATGGGCAAAATCAAAACCATCAAAGAATTGTGCTCTCATACGGACTCCTTATTCTGCAAATACGGGTGCATTATTGGCAAATTTTGCAATGCGGGCCAGTGATTCTACGCGGTATCCGGCAGCTTCCAGCTTTTGACGGCCCGGCTGAAAACTTTTTTCTACGACAATACCGATACCAGCAATGGTACAACCAGCCTGTTTTGCCAGTTCTGCCAGTCCCAGGGCGGCAGCGCCGCTGGCGAGGAAGTCATCGATGAGCAGGACCCGTTCGCCGGCATGCAGGTACGATTTACTGATGGACGCCGTATAGGATTCTTCTTTCGTATAGGAATAAATGGAAGTCGTATACAGTTCATCCTGCATCAGCAGGGATTTCTTCTTGCGGGCAAAGACGACAGGAATATTTCCGAAGGCCAGAGACGCGGCGAAGGCGACGGCAATGCCCGAAGCTTCAATCGTGATGATGCGGTCTATATGCTGGTCCTGGAATCGGTTGGCGAATTCCTGCCCCACATGAGTGATGAGTGCCGTGTCAATTTGCTGATTCAGGAAATTGTCGATTTTTAGAATGCGGTTATCAATGACGATGCCATCTTGCAGGATACGCTTTTTTAGTTCGTCCATCAAAAATCCTCCTCATTTTTGTATGATATAGTAGTATACATTTTAGAACGATTTCTGTATCTAGTCAATAAAGATATACAGGTGTCTCCGGTATTTTCATAGCAGCGATAACGGAAAGACCTTTTTTTCAATTTACACGAGGAAACAAACAGGGTATACTAATGATGTAAAATGTGAAGTTGTAGTCTCTAAGGGAGGTCATGACATGCAGTCTATCCGACGTTTGTATGTTGCCAAAAAAGAAGCCTTTGCTGATGAAGCAAAGCGAATGCTTACAGATTTACGAGAAAATTTGTTAATCCAGGGATTAACGGATATCAAGATCTTTAACCGTTATGATATCGGAGGTCTCGATGACGCTGCCTTTGATGCTGCGAAAAATATGATTTTTTCCGAACCGCCGGTCGATGCTGTGTATGATGAACTGCCGGTTACTTCGGATGATACGGTTATCGCTGTGGAATACGTGCCAGGGCAGTATGACCAGCGTGCCGATTCGGCAATGCAATGTTTGCAGATGCTGACCATGAAAAATGACAGCCGCGTTCGGACGGCCCGTATTTTTGTGTTGTCCGGCCAGCTGAGCCAGGAAGATATTGAAGCCATCAAGCACTACAGCATCAACCCTGTAGAAGCCCGGGAAGCCTCATTGGAACCGGCGAAAAGCCTGGAAATTGCCTGGGAACATCCCGACGCTGTACCGTCTATTGATGGATTCACGACGATGGATGATGCGGCTCGCCGTAACCTGGCCCAAAAAATGGGTCTGGCCATGAGCCTGGAAGATTTAAAATTCTGTCAAAATTATTTCCGCGATGAAGAAAAACGTAATCCGACAGTGACGGAAATACGCGTGATTGATACGTATTGGTCCGACCATTGCCGTCATACGACATTCATGACCGAACTGACCGATGTTTCCTTTGAAAACGGTAGATTGACAGCGCCGATCCAGCGGGCCTATGAATCCTATAAGACGACGCGGGCAGATCTGCAGCGCAAAAAACCGGAAACGCTGATGGATATGGCGACGATTGCAGTCAAAGAATTAAGAGCTGCCGGTAAACTTAAAAACTTAGATGAATCGGAAGAAATCAACGCCTGCACGATTATCATCCCCGTCGATGTCGATGGGGTAAAAGAAGAATGGCTGCTGCTGTTCAAGAACGAAACCCATAATCATCCGACGGAAATTGAACCGTTCGGCGGCGCGGCAACCTGCCTTGGCGGCTGCATCCGCGACCCCTTGAGCGGCCGTGCTTACGTATATCAGGCGATGCGGGTTACCGGTGCCGGTGATCCCCGCCAGTCGGTCAAGGATACCCTTGTCGGCAAATTGCCGCAGCGTACGCTGACCACCGGCGCTGCCAAAGGCTACAGTTCTTATGGCAACCAGATCGGTCTGGCTACGGGCGAAGTCAAGGAATACTATAACCAGGGATTCCTGGCCAAACGCATGGAAATCGGCGCAGTCCTGGGCGCGGCTCCCCGTGATAATGTCGTACGGGAAGAACCGGTCCCCGGCGATATCATTATCCTGTTAGGCGGCCAGACCGGCCGTGATGGCATGGGCGGCGCGACGGGTTCCTCGAAGAAACATACCGTAGAATCGTTGGAAACCTGCGGCGCAGAAGTACAAAAAGGGAATGCCCTGACCGAACGGAAAATCCAGCGCCTCTTCCGCCGCCATGAAGTGACAGTCCTCATCAAACGCTGCAATGACTTCGGTGCCGGCGGTGTATCCGTTGCTATCGGCGAACTGACAGACGGTCTGGATATCAATCTTGACAAAGTACCGAAAAAATATGAAGGGTTGGATGGAACCGAATTAGCTATTTCTGAATCACAGGAACGTATGGCCGTAGTAGTAGCACCGGAACATGTCGACGAATTCATGAAATATGCAGCCGAAGAAAACCTGGAAGCCACCCTTGTTGCCGTGGCTACGGACACCAAACGGCTGGTCATGCATTGGCGTGACCAAAATGTCGTGAACGTTACCCGGGCATTTTTGGATACGAATGGCGTGACCCAGCATCGTAAAGCCATCGTGGCGGCGCCGGAAGATAAAGATTTCTTCCAGGTACCGGCTGTAACGGATGTAAAAAAGACGTGGCTCGATACGATGGGAACACTGAATATCGCTTCCGAACAGGGACTGGCGGAACGATTCGACAGCACCATCGGAGCCCGGACAGTGCTCATGCCGTTCGGCGGCAAATATCAAAAGACGCCGGTAGAAGGCATGGTTGCTAAAATTCCCGTAACTCATGGTACAACGACGACAGCATCTATCTTTACGCATGGGTATGATCCGGATCTGGCCATTTGGAGCCCCTTCCATGGTGCGCTGTATGCAGTCATCCAGTCCATTGCCAAGTTAGTCGCGCTCGGCGGCGACCGTCGTAACGTATATCTGACGATGCAGGAATTTTTCCAAAGCCTGGGGACCAATGAAAAAGCCTGGGGGCAGCCGGTCAGTGCCTTGCTGGGTGCCTATGTAGCACAGAAGGTCATGGGTGTAGCGGCTATCGGCGGCAAGGACAGCATGAGCGGTACCTTTGAAAATCTCACGGTTCCGCCGACACTGGTATCCTTTGCAATCGTACCGGAACACACGGACCATATTATTTCGCCGGAATTCAAACAGGCCGGCGATGCAGTACTTCTCTTTGACCTGCCCCGCGATGCAGAATCCATGCCGGACTTTGATGTATTCAAAGCGCATTGTGATTTCCTCCATCAGGCAGTTCTCGATGGCAAGATCAAGGCGATGCATGCTGTCGGTCAGGGCGGGATTGCTGCTGCCGTTGCTCAGATGGCCTTTGGCAACCGGATCGGCATGGAAACAGACAATGCATTTGCGGCACAGGAATTGTTTACCCTCCGCTATGGCTCCATCCTGGTCGAAACCGATGCCGATACAGCGGCATGCTGGGCCAAACGCGACCATGTATGCCAGGTCGGCGTGACCAGTGCAGCCGATGTCATGACCGTACAGGGAACAAAGATTGCCCTGGCAGAGTTGCAGAAGGCTTGGGAAAAACCGCTTGATAAGGTATTCCCCATCCAGAGTGAAAGCGGCACGGGAGAAGCGGCATTGCCCTTGTTTACGACGTATGGCCCGCAGCGTGCCGAAAAATTCGGTACTCCCCGGGTATTTATTCCCGTATGTCCGGGCACGAACTGCGAATACGATTCAGCAGCAGCCTTTGAACAGGCTGGAGCTACAGCTGATGTCATGGTCTTGCGCAACGAATCGGCAGCAGCATTGGCTGAATCCATTGATGAAATGGTACAACGTATTGCCAAAGCACAAATCGTCATGTTCCCGGGCGGGTTCTCTGCCGGCGATGAACCGGAAGGCTCCGGCAAATTCATTGCGACGTTATTCCGCAATCCTAAATTGTCCGATGCCCTCATGGATATGCTGGACCATCGCGACGGACTGGCACTCGGCATTTGCAACGGCTTCCAGGCCCTCATTAAATTAGGACTGCTGCCGTATGGATTTATCCAGCCCCTTCGTCCGGACAGCCCGACGCTGACCTATAATACGATTGGACGCCATTTATCCCGGATGGTAAATACGAAGGTTATCTCCGTCAAATCGCCGTGGTTCTCTCAGTGCAAACCGGGGGATATCCATACGATTGCCATCTCCCATGGCGAAGGCCGTTTCGTCGCCTCGCCGGATATGATCAGGGAACTGGCGGCTAAGGGACAGATCTGCACGCAGTATGTCGACCTTGCGGGCAACGCAACCTATGACAGTGCCTATAATCCTAACCAGTCGGTCATGGCAGTGGAAGGTATCTGCAGTGTTGGCGGCCGTGTTCTCGGCAAGATGGCTCATACCGAACGGTATAGTGCTGATGATGTCTTTGAAAATATCAGCGGCAATAAACTCCAGCCTATCTTCGCTTCCGGGGTAAGTTATTTCAAATAATCGTATATAAACGATGATATAAAAAACCTCTGCAGGAAATGAATGCCATTTCTTGCAGAGGTTTTATGTATCATGATTTATTTTTTTGATAACGGGCCAGGGCCTTTTGCTCTTCTTTTGTTAATTTCTGGACTTTTGCGGCATCTTTTGCTGCGAGAGTGGCATTCCCCATGGTTTCATATAATTTTCCCCGCTGCCGATAGGCATCGATGGCTTTTTTATTCAAAGAGATAGCCTGATTGAAATCATCCAGCGCTTTTTCGTTTTGTTGTAATGCGGCGTATATACGGCCCCGGTCTATATATACGGCCGTATTTTTTTTATTGGCGGCCAGGACTGTTTCGATATCGGCCAGGGCCGAAGGATAGTCCTCCTGTTGCAGGAAGGCCTGATACCGATGGATGTGGGCATTGATGTTGTCCGGCTGCAAGGCGAGGATGTGATCATAATTGGCAATGGCTGCGGTATAATTCTTATAGGGAGCATCCTGATAGATGGCAGCTTGTTTTTCATAGGCTTTTATATCATCTGGAAACAGTTCAAGCTGTTTTTTATAATCGGCTAAGGCCTGATCATAATTTTTTTGTGACGCATAGGCATTGGCCCGTTCCAGATATAATGGTTTCATCGCCACAGGATACGTCAGGGCCTGTGTCAAATCGGCAATGGCCTGGTCATATTTCTCCAATTCCATATAGGCTAACGCCCGGTCATAATATATGCCCTGGGCATCGTCGCCAGCGGTGTTGTTATATAATGACAGTACTGTCGTGTAGTCAGCGATGGCCTGGTCATATTTTTTTTCGAAACTATAAGATAATCCCCGCAGTTTTAAAGCACCGGCATTGGCAGGGTCGGCAGCTAAGACTGCCGTGAATTTTTGGATGGCTTTGTCATAGTTGGCTTTACCGAAATAGAGCCAGCCTTGGCGGAGATTCGGTTCTGTTACGGCTGAATCAGACTGGACCGGATCCGGTGAAGCGGCATAGGCCGGCGGTGTTATTCCGAGGGGGATAGTGCAACCGATGCAGCCGGCCAACAGCAGGCAGACAATCATTTTCATAGAGTAGTTTCCTTTCTCCATACATTTTTTTCTGATATGACGATATCTATAGGGATATCATGTGGTTCCGTGGGAACATCATCGGTCATGATGCGGCTGCGGCACAGCATGATCGTTGCAAAAGTTCCCTGTAGCAGATAGCGGTCATAATACCCGCCGCCGTATCCCAGCCGCAACCCCTGGCAGCTGCCCGTGACGCAGGGGATGATACCCAGATCGATATCCCGGGGCTGCAGGACCGGCGTATCCGCTTGGGGTTCTTCGATATGATAGAAGCCGGGATGTACGTCGTTCCATGAAGTAATACGGTGGGTTTCCATGATGCCGGGAGACAGGCAGAGCGGTACGCCAACGGCTTTTCCGTCTTGCCAGGCCTGTTCAATAAGGGGACGGGTATTGATTTCCCGGTCTGTCCCGATATAACAAAATAAGGTATGGGCCTGACGATATTCCGGCAACTGCAGGAGAGCCTTGATGATAGCCGTATCGGCATTACGCCGGTAGGCTGCATCCAGGCAGGATATACGCTGCTGGATGTCCTGCCGGAGGGTCTTCTTTTTTTCCTGTATAGTCATGGATATCTCTCCTTTCGTATTATCATACTACATTTTTCCAAAAAAAGGTAACGGACTGGATTACATTGCGCTTGTTTTCCCCCTTGCGTTAGCCCTGCTCTTTATGATATACTAGTAAGGCTTGAGTACGTCAAGCTCCTAGCCCTTCTAAGGGAAGGGCCATATGTCCAAAAGAGGAGGTGATTTCGTGAATAAGTACGAAGTCATGTTTATTGCAAAGCCGCTCGAAGAAACAGAAGTAGATCCGATCGTTGAATTCATTTCCAACCTGATCACAAAGAACGGCGGCAATATTGAAAAAGTAGATCGTTGGGGTAAACGCCATTTAGCTTATTTGGTAAAAAAACAGTCCGAAGGCTATTATGTGTTGATTAACTTTGAAGCAGATCCTACTGTAATCAAAGAAATCGACCGCGTTATTAAAATCCGCGATGAAATTCTGAGACACTTGATCGTCAAGATCGACGAATAACCGGAGGCGCAGAGGTATGAACTCAGTACAATTGTTAGGGAATTTAGCACGTGACCCGGAAATCCGTTTTACGAAGACCGGCAGAGCGGTTGCCATGTTCACCGTTGCCTGCACACGGACGTATATACCGGCCGGCAGTACAGAACAACGAGAATTAACTGATTTTATTCCTTGTGTTGCTTGGGGTAATTTGGCGGAAAACTGTGGCAATAATTTGGCAAAGGGCAACCGGGTATTTGTTCAGGGTCGTATTTCCGTGCGTTCGTATGAAACGCAGGACGGCCAGAAACGGTACCGGACAGAAGTCGTTTGTGATTTTGTTGCTCAGACGATGGGTTCCGAACGTCAGCAGTCAGCACCAGGTGCCGCTGCACCGAAACCACAGCCGAAACCGGCTGCTCCGGGAGCAGGATTTGGTAACATGGGCTCTGATGCTAATGATGAAGATATCCCGTTTTAAAGTCAAACACAACCCTTCTTAATTTTTGAAGGAGGAATTATACATGAGAAGAGAACGCTCGAGAAAACCGAGAAGAAAAGTATGCAGCTTCTGTGTAGATCATGCTGAAACCATTGACTACAAAGACGTTGCTAAGCTTCGCCGTTTTACGACAGAACGTGGTAAAATTTTGCCGCGTCGTATTTCCGGCGTTTGCGCTAAACATCAGCGCAAATTGACGATCGCTATTAAACGCGCTCGTGCTATTGCTTTGCTTCCATACACAGCAGAATAGTCACAACAATAAAAGCCATCCTGAGGATGGCTTTTTTTAGTATTATGTTTTAAAATAGATGATAAAGAAGGTCTTCTTTTTACTGGCGGACACTATGCCGGTACATATACATTTAAAAAGGAGGGCAGTACGGTCAGTTCCAGCGGAAATCCCGGGCCTTCGTCGCCGTCAATGTTTGTGGATAACGGATTGTCATCGAGAAGGGTGATCTTGGCATGGGTAAGGGTGGTCAGCGTCATATATTCGGCACTGACAGGGGTGCCGGCAAGGAATTCGGGGATGATTTTGAGGATGTCCAGATAGTTGAACTGTTTAAAAATAGCCAGCCATATCTTTCCGTCATTGACTTTCGCTTTAGGGGCGATATTGCGGAAGCTGCCGACGGAACTGGTCAGCATGGCAATCAGCAGGGGCGAGCGGTATATATTTTCCCCCGCTTCGGTTTCTATCTTGAATAAAGACGATTCGTGGTTTTGCATGGCTTTGATTCCCGTCAGGAAATATGCCAGCGGGCCGAGCAATGTCTTTTGTTCGATGGATACATGGCCTACCGCTTCGGGCATGATGCCGGCAGCAATCGTATTGACAAAATAGCGGTCATTCGCCTTGGCAATATCGACAGGTACCAGCCGGGTATGTTTCAACTTATCGATGGCTACTTCCGGATGGAGCGGAACGGATAAAGCCCGGGCCAGGTCGTTGACGGTCCCTAAGGGGACAAATCCAAAATTAATAGGCGTATTTGCCTGGGCCAGCCCATTGATCGTTTCGTTCAGGGTGCCGTCGCCACCCATGCAGAATACAGAATTAAAACCGGCTGAAGCCGCTTCTTTTGCCCATTCCGTAGCGTCGCCGGCTTTGCGGGTCAGTCGTGTTTCTACCGTATCGAACATCGTTTCCAGCTGGATGCGCAAATTATCCTTGTGATATTTTGCCCGTTCCCGCCCGGCTGTCGGGTTAATTATTAACATACATCGTTTCACGTCTGCTATCTCCTCATGATAATATAATTCTCAGTTTCCGTTTGTATATATTATATATATAAAATGCGTAGAAGTGAAGAGAAAACAAAAATAATTCGGTAACAAAGGCAATTTGTTTTAGCATATTGGTAAAAAGCGTATGACATGGTATAGTATATGAGGAAGAAAATAAGTTGAAAGGAGTCATTATTATGCAATTTGATGCCTTATTTTATCCATATGGTTCACGGCGTGAAGTGGTATATGCCCGTCATGGAATGGTTTGCACATCGCAATCACTGGCAGCACAGGCGGGATTATATATACTTCGGGAAGGCGGAAATGCAATAGATGCAGCGTTGGCGACAGCGATGGCATTGGTTGTATTGGAACCAGTCAGTAACGGACTGGGAAGTGATGCTTTTGCGCTCATTTGGACAAAAGGCAAGCTGTACGGCATGAATGGCAGCGGCTGGTCACCGGCATCCCTGACCTATGATGCGGTCAAACGCGCCGGGTATGATACGATGCCGATGCGCGGCTGGGTACCGGTCATGGTTCCGGGGGCACCGGCGGCCTGGTCGGAAATCCACCGGCGGTTTGGAAGATTGCCCTTTGAACGATTATTTGAGCCGGCCATCCGGTATGCTGAAGAAGGGTATGCCGTTATGCCGACGACAGCGTCATTGTTGAAGGAAAGTGCGGATGCGTTCGCTCCATATCGGAATGAACCGGCATTCAATGGTTTGTTTGATACCTTTTTCTATCAGGGCAGGGCTCATCAGGCCGGTGAAATCATGAAATTGCCCGCTGTGGCAAAATCACTGCGCTTACTGCGGGACAGCCATTGCCGCTCCTTGTATGAAGGAGAGTTAGCTGATGCTGTCGACAATTGGTCCAGACAGACCGGCGGGTATATCCGCAAGGACGATTTGACAGCGTATGAACCGCAATGGGTATCTCCGGTCAGTACGACATATCGCGGCTATGATGTTTGGGAAATTCCGCCGAACGGACATGGATTAGTCGTCCTCATGGCCCTGAATATTGCTCGTGGATTTGATTTTCATACGCGGGATACGACAGAAACATTTCACCGCCAGATTGAAGCGATGAAGCTGGCGTTTACGGATGGCAAACAATATATTGCCGATCCGCGCTACATGACGACCGATATATCATATTGGCTGTCGGAAACATATGCCGTCCGCCGCCGGGCCCTGATTGGTGATAGGGCAATCCTGCCGAAACCGCTGGATGTGAATAATGGCGGAACTGTATATTTGTGTACGGCGGATGATGAAGGGAATATGGTATCGTATATTCAAAGCAATTTTGATGGTTTCGGTTCCGGAATTGTCATCCCGGGATATGGCATATCCCTGAACGACCGGGGAGCTAACTTCTATGTAGACCCGGATCGTGACAATTGTGTCGGACCCCGCAAGAAATCATACCATACCATCATTCCGGGCTTTCTTACCAAGGGTGCTGCGCCTGTCGGTCCGTTTGGTGTCATGGGAGGATTCATGCAGCCCCAGGGGCAGATGCAGGTCGTGATGAATAGTATTGATTTTCATCTCAATCCACAGGCCGCATTAGATGCACCCCGCTGGCAATGGACCGGCGGCCGGCGTATTGAAATAGAACCGGCGGTACCGGATGCTGTCAGAGAAGGCCTGATTAGTAAAGGTCATGAAATCGTTGTCAATCCCGATATTCGTGCCTACGGAAGGGGTCAGATCATCTGGCGTACTCCTGAAGGCACGTTGATGGGGGCAACAGAACCACGGGCGGATGGAACAGTCGCGGCGTGGTAGATTTATAGCATAGTTTAATTCAAAATAATGTATTGTGCTGGGGGGGGAAGATAGCACTATGGTGTACGGATATGTTCGTGTATCCAGTAAGGAACAAAATCTTGCTCGTCAGCTTAATCGTTTAGTGAAATATGGCGTCAAAGAAAAACGTATTTATGCTGATAAGGAAAGTGGTAAGGATTTTAACAGGGACAGGTATCAGCAGCTTGTTCGCAGATTGACAAGAAAAGATTGTATTGTGCTGACCTCACTGGATCGTTTGGGGAGAAATTATGTAGAAATCCAGGAACAATGGCGCTATATTACACATGAATTAGAGGCGGATATTATCATACTGGATATGCCGCTTCTCAATACGAGGATGACACCGAATAACCTGACCGGACGATTTATTGCCGATTTGGTATTGCAGGTGCTCAGCTATGTTGCGGAAACAGAACGCAGCAATATCAGGAAAAGACAGGCTGACGGCATTGTCATAGCCAAAGCTAAAGGTGTGAAATTCGGCAGGAGTATCAAGTTGAAACCCGGTGAATTCGACGAGGTATTGTACCTTTGGAGTCATAATCAGATTTCATTCAGCGAAGCTGCCCGACGCTTGCAGGTAAGCCGGTCCTGGTTATATAGACAGTTAGAAAAATAAACAGCAGTGGTATTTTAAAAATTATTTTAAAATACCACTGCTGTTTTTTT
>JALCDF010000011.1 GCA_022641375.1 Megasphaera sp.
TCTCAAGACCTCGCACTCTGGCGTTTCAATTCAATTCAGTTACATTGTTCAGTTTTCAAAGGTCATCTGCGTCTTGCGACGACTTGAATATCTTACCATGTACTCGCTGTTTTGTCAAGAAGTTTTTTTTGGTTGTTCGTTGTTATGAAAAAACCTCATTGTTGGTTGTTATAAATGCGGTTCTTCGTTCTTAGTCTAACAACTAACAACCGCTCTTTCAACAACTGCTCTTCCAACAACTATCTCTTCTCTCTCTGACAGCTTATTCATTATATCCTAAAATACCGTACCCGTCAAGGGGGAATTGTGAAAACAAAAAAAGCAGTTGTTGGTTGTTTGTTAAAGGCGGTTCTTTGTTCTTGGTCTTAACAACAAAGAACTGCCCTTCCAATAACCAACAACTGCCCTTTCAACAACGAAGAACCGCTTCACCTAACCTTTTCATCATACCATCATCACGTTATGGGGTAGACGTACCCAATATATCCCATCAATTTGAATCACCATATTCATGATACAGTTCATCAAGGATATGGTACCGTGAAATAATACCGATAACCCGGTTATTCTCTACGACAGGAATAACTTTTAAGTGTTCTGCCACCATAACACCTGCAATCTGTTCTACCCCGGCATTAGGGGCTGCAAATATCACATCCTTCGTCATCATTTCCTTCGCTGTACAAGCCATTAATTTCTTAAATCCTTTATCGTATTCGCTGATTCCGTTGCAATAGATATCGGCTCCCAAAAGATTGACATAATGTGGTACATGAGGCTTAATTTTCTTGTACAGTAAGTCAGCATCTGTAATGATGCCAATAAGTTTTTCATCATTATCAACAATAGGAATAGCCTTGATTTTATTTTGTACAAACATATCTACCAGATCAAAAACAGAGGTATCGGGACGTGCCGTTACGAAAACTTTCTCCATAATCTGTTCTGCTGTACGTTCTGCCATATCCATCGCTCCTCTTCCGCCTAATTAAGGATTCCTTTCTATTGCTCCGTCATTCAGCCTTTCAAAACATATACTTCCATTCCGTTTACACTAAACAGGTATTCACTGTTTTTTTTATCTCTTCTGTGCTATGTAATAGGTATGCAAAAGTTGATGAGCTTTTTCACCCAATGGCTTGCCGAGCCAATCATGATATAGTGCCTGAATACGCGGATTATCATGAGATTTACGCAATTGGCTCATATCATCAATACGATATAATGCTTCCATTCTCTTTTTCTTGATTTCCATACTGGTAGGAATCGGTTGTCCTCCGCCGCCAATACATCCTCCCGGACAAGCCATGATTTCAATAAAATCATATTCTGCAGTTCCATTCCGCACTTTATCCATCATCGTCTGCGCTGCTCCGAGAGAATTGCAGACAGCAATCCGTATTTTATGACCGGCAATATTGAGAGTTGCTTCCTTGGTCTGATAGAGGCCACGAACAGCCGTATACACGATATCCTTCAGATTTTCACCAGTAACTACGTCGGCAACAGTACGTAATGCCGCTTCCATCACACCACCACTGGTACCAAAAATAACACCTGCACCGGATCCTGTACCAAGAGGGTTGTCGAAGTCTGAATCACTTAACTGATTAAAGTTTATGCCGTCTTCACGAAGCATTCGTCCTAATTCACGAGTCGTAATAGAAATATCTACGTCCTGATACCCGGAATCACGCAATTGCGGACGAACACATTCCGCCTTTTTTGCCGTACAAGGCATAATAGAAACACAGACAATTTTAGCCGGATTCGTATTGGTCATTTCAGCCCAGTACGTCTTGACAATAGCGCCAAACATGCCTTGGGGAGATTTAGCCGTAGACAAATGTGGCAACTGATCCGGATATTTTAATTCACACATATTGACCCATCCAGGACTGCATGACGTAATCATTGGCAGAACGCCATGATTTTGAAGGCGATCCAGGAATTCATGTCCTTCTTCCATGATAGTCAGGTCGGCACTAAAATCTGTATCAAAAACTTTATCAAATCCCAGGCTCTTTAAACCTGCCACGAGTTTACCCGTTACAATACTGCCCGGTTCCATCCCCATTTCTTCACCAAGAGCAACGCGGACCGACGGTGCAACCTGGCAAACGACTACTTTTTCGGGATCATGAATAGCATCCCATACCCGTTCCGTATCATCTCGTTCACGTATCGCTGCTGTCGGACAAAGGCTGGCACACTGACCGCAATATGTGCATGCAACACGGGATAAATCTTCTTCAAAAGCCGGTGCTACCATGGTATGGAAACCACGTTTTATAAAACTATACACATTCATCTTTTGTATGTCTCGACAGACCCGGATACACCGACCGCAAAGAATACATTTTTCCTGATCTCGCACAAGACACGGATTGGAATCATCAATGGTATGGATTTTCATTTCCCCACCATCAAAGCGTCTTGTCCGTACTCCAAGGGCCGATGCCATAGATTGCAATTCGCAATCACCATTTTTCGGACAAGCGAGACAGTCCTTCGGATGATTTGCTAACAGAAGCTCCATGACCATCTTACGGGCTTCCCGTACCTTGGTCGTATTCGTCTTCACAACCATACCTTCTGAAACGGGATAACAGCAACTGGCCACAAGCCCACGGGCACCACTGGCTTCAACGATACAAAGGCGGCAGGCTCCTTCCGGAACTAAATCCGGATGATAACATAATGTAGGAATATAAATACCAGCAGAGCGCGCAGCCTCAAGGATTGTAGAACCTGCTGGGGCGGTTACAGTAAGACCATTAATAGTAAATGTAATAGATTCCATAAGTGTTCCACCTCCCTATACTTTGGCAACAGCTTTAAATGGACAGATATTCATACATGAACCACACTTAATGCACTGACTCGTATCAATGACGTGACGTTCTTTAATGTTACCGCTAATACAGCCGACAGGACAATTTTTAGCACACAAACCGCAGCCCTTACATTTATCAGTAATGAAATAATTAGCAAGTGCCGTACAAACTCCCGCCGGGCATCGTTTATCTATAATGTGCGCCATGTATTCATCTCGGAAATACCGCATGGTACTCAATACCGGATTCGGCGCCGTCTGTCCCAGGCCGCACAAAGCAGATAGTTTTATATTTTGAGCCAGATTTTCCAATAGATCCATATCTTCCTTACTTCCAGCTCCTTCAGTCATGCGAATCAGAATTTCCAACATGCGTTTTGTGCCTTCACGACAAGGTGTACATTTGCCACATGATTCAGACTGTGTAAAGGTAACAAAGAACTTATCAACATCTACCATACAGGTTGTTTCATCCATAATAACCAGGCCGCCGGACCCCATCATAGCCCCGATATCGGCCAATGAATCAAAATCTACCGGCGTATCCAGCATGGAATCAGGCAGACACCCACCGGAAGGCCCGCCGATCTGAACTGCTTTAAAAGCCTTGCCATTAGGAATCCCGCCACCAATATCAAAAACAATTTCCCGCATGGACATTCCCATAGGAACTTCGGCCAAACCAGTGTTTTTGATTTTCCCGGTAAGCGCAAAAACTTTCGTCCCTGGCGATTTAGCTGTACCAACACTGCGGAACCAATCCGCACCTTTTAGAATGATATTAGCAACATTAGCCCATGTTTCTACATTGTTATTATTAGTCGGTTTACCCCAGAGTCCGCTATTAGCTGGAAATGGTGGTCTTGGATGAGGCATCCCCCGACGCCCTTCAATGGATGCAATGAGTGCAGTTTCTTCCCCGCATACAAATGCACCTGCGCCTTTTTTGATATGAATATCCAGGTTAAACCCTGTTCCAAGAATGTTTTTACCTAATAATCCCATCTCGTTAGCCTGTTTAATGGCTACCTGCAAACGTCGGATGGCCAAAGGATATTCGGCACGACAGTAAATATATGCTTCATCAGCACCAATAGCATATGCACCGATTGCCATCCCTTCCAAAACAGAATGGGGATCTCCTTCAAGAACACTGCGGTCCATAAAGGCCCCCGGATCTCCTTCATCAGCATTACAAATGATATATTTTTTATCCCCTTTTGCATTACGGCAGAACTGCCATTTCATACCCGTTTGAAAGCCTGCGCCGCCACGGCCGCGCAATCCTGACTTCTTGACCTCATCAATGACTTCCTGCGGCTTCATTTTAAAAACCGCTTTTGCCAGCGCCCGATACCCATCGGTAGCGATGTAATCTTCAATATTTTCAGGATCGATTACCCCGCAACGAACAAGAACCCGACGTACTTGTTTTTTATAAAAAGGCACTTCTGCATTTGTTTCAACCGTTTTTTGACTAGCTGGGTCCGTATAAAGCAAATGATCCACAAGTTTTCCACCCAACAAATGTTGTTCGATAATTTCTTTAGCATCTTTCGCCTTTACCCGGACATAAAAGATGTCTTCTGGGAAAATGGTAACAATGGGGCCGTTTTCACAAAATCCATGACATCCTGTTTGAATAAGTTTCACTTTATTATCTAATCCATGAGCTTTTAATTCCTTAGTGAATAACTCTTGAAGCCGTGTTGAATTAGACGCCTTACAAGCCGTACCGCCACAAACGAGGATTGCCTTTTGAATCTTATCCTGATCCATATCCACTGCAGATACCGATAATTTATCAACAGTCTGCCTGCGTATCTGCATACTGCTTTGCAGTCTGTCCCGCATCTCCATTAACTCTTCTAATGTTTTCATACTGAGTCCCTTCCCCTATTATAGTAACAGGATTAATATCATTATTATTTATAATGTTCCAGGATTATCGGTATATCATCCGGTGTCAATCGTCCATAAGTTTCACCATTAATCTGCATAACCGGTGCCATTCCGCAAGCCCCCAGGCAGGCAATCGTTTCCAGCGTAAACCGTTGATCTTCTGTCGTATGACCCGTTTTAATCCCCAAGACATCTTCCACTGTCCCCAAAATTCGTTTACCACCACGTACATGACAGGCTGCGCCCTGACAACAACGAATGATATTACGGCCGCGCGGATTTAGATGAAATTGAGAATAGAATGTAACTACGCCATATACATCTGAAATCGGTACACCTAACTGATCCGAAATATAAATAAGTACATATTTCGGTAAATAATTAAACAACTCCTGTGTATCTTGCAGCACAGCAATCAATGAGCCTTCCTGACCTGCATATTTTGTCAGTATCTCATCAATTTTCGGTTTTTCCCGGTTGAACTCCTCATTGTTTACATTGCCCATATAGATCAGCCCCTTTTAAATAATACGCTCCTGAAATTTTACAATATTCGATAATATTATAAAATTATTTGTTTTTATAAATAAATTATATTGCATTTATTAAAATTGTAAACATCTAATGAGGAATCCGGTACTGCTTTTCTTACTAAACAGAAAATATGGTACTACCCAGACGATATTTTTCTTATTTCTTCCATTACTTGCATTCCAAAAAATGATGGATATGACATGCTAACATAGCTTGAAATCTGCCCTCGCCATTAGTTAAATCATATGGCAGCAATTGCTCTATTTTATGCATACGATACGCAACTGTATTTCGATGCGTGTATAGCTCCGCTGCGGCCGCCTGGAGACTCCCATCATGACGTAAATAGGCCACTAAGGTCTTATACAAACATCCGTTATGATCCCGATCGTATTGCAAAAGAGCTCCTAATGACTGATTCTGCATATAATACATAATATCCGTCTGCTCCTGATAGGACAAAAAAGCATATATTCCCATATCCCCGAAATGGCAATATTTTTTCCCCTGTGTTCTGCCCCATTTTAAAGCCCATTCCGCCTGTCTATAATTTTCCCGGAGATGCAGCAACTGTCCTGTCGTTAGGCTGCTGCCGGCAAAACAATCTTCTCCTTGTTCCTCCATCCGACATAAAAATTGTTCTACAAATTCTTTGATTCGGGAATCATCATATCCTGTAAGGATAATAATCCGTATATGATGATCACAAAAAAAGAAATACGTTGATGCCATATCATTTAGAATTGTTTTACACACTCCATCATAGGCATTGCCTTCATGCCCTTGGACACTAGTAACCACCACGTTGTACGTTCCCTCTTTATTCCATCCTTTTCGCTGCAACAATTCCAAGGCCGGTATTGCCTTCTCTGTAAATAAAAGAGATTTCCAAGCCTCAATCGTTTCATATTCATCATGCGTCGATGAAAATAATGCATATAGCCAGTCCTGCGTGATATCAGCCAACCTGATTTTCCAAGGCATCGTAAACAACGGAAAACCTTCTTCATCGCATAATTTTTTGACCGTATCATCAATATCAGTCATATTAATATATTTTCCTATATTGATGACCAGGCCTGCCGCTTTCATCTGTATAAGAGAGGCAATAAATTGTTTCAGCCAATCCACATTATTCCCTTTTCCAATACCGGTGGTAAATGCCATAACATTCGGTCTCAAAAAAGACGAATAGGAAATGTCTTCGGTTACCTGTACCCAGGATACATCATGATTTAGCCCTTTTTGTCCCGCTACAAGAAATAATTCATATGATTGATTATGATTTGTATATAATTGAGATATTGATAATGACATAGTCCATACCCTCCCATATTTTGGCAATATTTATGATACCCATTTTACATTATTTATGCTCATAGCACAAATAATGCAGATTTTTCTATTCTTTCTGTCTCTTGCCCAAAATACTATTTATAAATATAATGATATCTATAAATTAAATATTTACACAAAGACGTGATATATCATTTTTCGTTTTTGTGCTTTTTTTATTAAGGAGGTTTTTTTAATGTTACGAGACTCTTTACCTAAAATTATTACAACCACTGTTCCCGGTCCTAAAGCAGCCGCTGTTTTATCTCGTCGCCGTCAAGCCATTCCTGATGCTGTCGGCACAACATATCCTACAGTTATCAAACGCGGTGAAGGAGCTATGTTCGAAGATATAGATGGCAACATTTTTCTCGACTGGGTCGGCGGCGTTGGCGTACTGAATATCGGGTATTCTCATCCGGAAGTCGTCAAGGCCGTACAGGAACAAGCCGGCAAATATTTCCATGCCATGGCCAATATCGTCACCCATGAAGGCTATGTCTCCCTGGCTGAAAAAATAAATTCTATTGCACCTGTTCGCGGCGACAAAAAGCGGACATTCTTTATTAACAGCGGTGCTGAAGCTGATGAAAATGCCGTTAAAGTTGCCAAAGCCTATACAAAACGGCCGAATATCATCGTTTTCTCCGGAGCTTTTCATGGCCGTACACTCATGACCATGGCTATGACCGCTAAAAAATCATATGCCTTGGGTATGGGACCATTTCCCGATGGCATATATCGTGCTGAATTCCCTTATCTGTACCGTAAACCGGAAGGATTCTCAGATGCGGAAGCTATCGAATATTACCTGAAATCATTAGAAGAAGTATTCATGTATTCTTCCCCTGCCGAATACGTAGCTGCCATCGTCGTAGAACCACTTCAAGGTGAAGGCGGTTTTATTCCCGCTCCTATTCCCTGGGTCAAGGCACTCCGCAAAATCTGTGATGATAACGGCATCCTGTTAATCGCTGACGAAGTACAATCAGGCTGGTGCCGCACAGGTAAAATGCTGGCGACCGATTATTGGAAAGAAGCCGGCTGTGAACCGGATATCATCGCTACCGCTAAATCTCTTGGCGGCGGCATCCCTCTCGGCGCAGTCGTAGCCCGGGAAGAAATCATGGAAGCTGTCCCCAATGGTATCATCGGCGGCACGTTCGGCGGCAATGCCTTAGCCTGCGCTGCTGCACTCAAAGTCATCCATATTATGGAACGGGATCATCTGGCCGACCGTGCTAATGAAATTGGCAAACGGGTCTGCGCTCGTTATGCCAAATGGAAAGAAGAATTTAACGTCATTGGTGATTATCGAGGCTTGGGCGCTATGATAGGTCTGGAATTTGTTCACGATAAAAAGGGTAAAAAGCCCTATCCCGAACTGGTCCATACAATTATTCAAGAATCTGCACAGCAAGGCCTCATAATGGAAAACTGTGGTGTCTATGACAATGTTATTCGTTTCCTTTGTCCTCTGGTTGTCACAAATGACCAAATTGATGCCGGATTAGATATCTTAGAAAACGTAATCAGAAAAAACATATAATACACATACGTATGTTAACCTCCCCCATGTTTCCTGTCAGGCATGGGGGAGGTCTTTTCTTGTTGGAAAAATATAATATCCCCAAAAGGCGGAGTATCAATCTGCTTTTTGGGGATATGTCAGAATATAATGTATTTATGTGATGTTTTTCTCGATTTCTTTTAATGTTTCTACTTCCGTAATATCAAGGGATTGGACTGTTTCATCATCATCCGCAAAAATAACGGTACCAGTAATTTTTTTACCTTGCAAAAGCAATGGAATCCATGTCCTGTCTCCCTGCCACATATGCTGATACGGCATTGCGTTCTTAGGAAACCACTGCGGTTCCATTTCTTCCGTTTCTGTAATGTTTCCGCTATACGTATACAGAAAATAAACATAGCCGATATGATCTAATTCCGGATGCACAGAAAATTTAAAGTCCAAGAACCCGGCCAGATGTAATTTTTCCGGCGCTGCTGTAATTCCGGACTCTTCCTTTAATTCTCTTACCGCGCACTGGCGAAATGTTTCTCCCGGCTCCAGCTTACCGCCAAAGCCATTCCATTTAGATACACCAAACCCGCGTTTTTTACGGCCCAAAAGGATTTGACCTCGTTCATTCATAAGAAAACAAAGTGTCGTAGGACGCATATCCGTCTCTCCTTATTTCTTACCTTGTTTCATCTTTTTAAAATACTCATGTTCTTTATTTAATTCCTGTAATATTGTCTGAATAGACCAGGAAATATTATTGGGTGTAATCATGGCTTTCAGGGGAACATTTTTTAATTTGCCACGACGAATACTATCCAACAAAAGATTTAAAGACGTCTTATCAAAGCCACAAAGAACAATCGCTTCTTTGGTTACAGGCTGCGATTGTTCATCTTCATCAACTTTATCATGAACCTTATCATCTGCCGTCTGTTTCTTTATTGATGCAATTTCTTCTACTTCTTCCGCTGTCAGCCCCAACAGCGTCCCAACCTTTTCAGTCTTTTCATTTTCTGCTACCGCTTTTACTGAAGCTTTGGTAAGCAACCCCAATAGTTTTAGCTGCTGCAATCTATCGGCGGTAAAATTAACGGCCAATATCATTTTAAATGCCATCGTTTTCCTCCTAAAAAAAAGCCGCTGTGAAAACACAACGGCTTTTTTGACTACTGATACTACATCAATAGTCCTTATTATTAAACTAATTCGATGATAACCATCGGAGCAGAATCACCCTGGCGTACACCAGTTTTAATAATGCGTGTATAACCACCCTGACGATCTTTATATTTTGGTGCAATTTCATCAAACAATTTTTTGACTACATCTTCATCCATCATGTATGCCAATACCTGGCGACGTGCGTGGAGGTCGCCGCGTTTAGCGAGGGTAAGCATTTTATCAGCAACTTTACGGAGTTCTTTCGCTTTTGCTTCCGTTGTTTCAATGCGTTCATGCTGGAATAAAGAGGTGACAATGCTGCGCAATAAGGCCTTACGTGCGGAGCTGTCACGTCCCAACTTTCTATAAGCCATCGTTCATCCTCCTCAAATTATTGTTCGTTGGATTTCAGGTCACACCCATAATCCTTCAATTTTTCAATGATTTCATCTACGGATTTTTTACCTAAATTCCGAATCTTAGACAAATCATCTTCTGTACGTTCTATCAAATCACCCAATGTGTAAATATTGGCCCGTTTCAAACAGTTCGATGCCCGGACAGATAAATCCAATACATCAATCTTTTCCTGGGACAAATCTGCTTTATCCTGAGTGCTTTCTTCTACCACGTCGTCACCTTCACCAGAAACGAAAGGCGGCAAGGTTTCATTGACATCCTGGTCAGAAGCAATCGACTGGAAATAATTCAAATAGCCGATAATAATAGAAGCCGCTTTTGCTACAGCATTATCTGCCGTAATACTGCGGTCAGTTGTTACTTCAAGGGTCAACGAATCATAGTCCATTTCGTTGCCGACCCGGATATTGCCCACTTCATAGTTCGTGCGAATAATCGGGGAAAATAAGGAGTCAATAGGAATAACCCCTATCATATCCGTATCCTTCTTGTTCTTGGTAGAAGGAACATATCCCTTGCCCCGTTCAATATGACACTGCATATGAATGTCAGCGTCTGCATCTAATGTGGCAATATGAAGATCCGGGTTTAAAATTTCTATGTCTGAGTTTACTTCGAGGTCTTTTGCGGTAAATTCGCGTTCACCTGCCACATCGACGGTAATATCGATTTCATCGACTTCCTTGTTGTTGAACTTCAACCGAACTTGTTTCAAGTTCAAAATGATTTCGGAAACATCTTCCCGAACACCAGAAATCGTTGAAAATTCATGAAGTACACCATCAATTTTAATGGAGGTGATTGCTACGCCGTCCAATGAAGACAAGAGGACACGGCGCAAGCTGTTCCCCAATGTGATTCCGTAACCTCTGTCAAGAGGTTCGCATACGAATTTTCCATAAGTGCCATCATCACTTGTATCAACGGTTTTAACTGTAAACTTGTTGTCATCAATCATTAGGAAAATCCTCCCATTCCAGAATCAAAACACCTTGGTCGAAATTATACACGACGGCGTTTTGGCGGACGGCAGCCATTATGAGGAATCGGCGTTACATCTTTAATGGAATTTACTTCCAAGCCTGCTGCCTGCAATGCGCGAATAGCAGCTTCACGACCGGAGCCAGGACCTTTTACAAATACTTCTACCTGACGAAGGCCATGTTCCATAGCGGCTTTAGCAGCTTGTTCAGCAGCCATCTGTGCTGCAAAAGGAGTACTTTTACGAGAGCCACGGAAACCAAGACCACCGGAGCTTGCCCAAGAAAGAGTGTTGCCTTTAGCATCACTAATCGTAACAATTGTATTATTGAAAGTAGAACGAATATGAGCTGCGCCCGATTCTACATGTTTCTTTTCTTTACGTTTTGTATTTCTAACATTCTTTGCCAAAATCAATTCCCTCCTTACTCAAAAGATATTATTTCTTTTTACCTGAAATTGCTTTACGAGGACCTTTGCGTGTCCGTGCATTCGTCTTTGTACGCTGTCCGCGAACAGGAAGACCTGCACGATGACGTTTGCCTCTATAGGAGTTAACTTCGATAAGACGTTTAATATTCAAAGCGCCTTCACGACGAAGTTCACCTTCTACTTTATAATCAGATCCGATGACTTCACGAATTTTCTGTTCTTCGTCTTCTGTCAAATCACGAACACGTGTGTCCGCATTGACGCCTGCTTTCTTCAGGATTTCCTGAGAAGAGGAAAGACCAATACCAAAAATGTAAGTCAAACCAACTTCAACTCTTTTATCACGTGGTAAATCCACACCGGCTATACGTGCCATCTATTCATCCACCTCCACTCTATTAACCTTGTTTTTGTTTATGTTTTGGGTTTTCGCAAATAACCATGACACGGCCTTTGCGTTTAATAATTTTGCATTTTTCGCAAATTCTCTTGACTGACGGTTTTACTTTCATAACTAACCTCCTGCATAATCTAATCTTACTTAAAGCGATAGGTAATACGACCACGATTTAAATCATATGGTGTCAATTCCATCGTTACTCTGTCGCCTGGAAGAATACGAATAAAATTCATACGCATTTTCCCGGAAACATGAGCTAATACGATGTGTTCATTTTCTAACTTCACTTTAAACATAGCGTTAGGCAGTGCTTCAACAACAATACCCTCTACTTCAATGACATCTTCCTTAGACATGTGTAACCTCCCTGGTCAATTTTTCACTGGCCCGGTTTAACACGGACCGTATCCATTCATTGCTGATTCGCAGGGGACCAACGCTTCCTATGGATACGCTCGTTCCCATGATCTGGAGATGCCGGCAGTTCTTTTTCTTCGGCTTATCCAAATTGTATTTTCTACCGTCAGCAATCCATACATATGGATAACCCAACTTACCGACAACGACGTACAAGCTATTTCTATTTCCTCCGGCACAGCTCTTGACAAGAGTACCAACAGGAATGTCTATGCGCTCCCTCATTCTTCATCCGGTATGGTAAGAATTTCGGGACCATTATCTGTAATAGCTATGGTATGTTCGAAATGAGCTGCCGGCTTGCCATCACGAGTGACGACCGTCCAGCCATTTTTAGTCTGGCTGACTTTTTCCGTGCCCATATTAATCATCGGTTCTATTGCCAAAACCATCCCTGGTTCCAACAATTCCCCATGACCAGCGAGACCATAATTAGGAACTTCCGGATCTTCATGCATATCCGTACCGATTCCGTGGCCCACATAGTCACGAACTACACCATACCCAAACGATTCAGCATAGGCTTGGACAGCATGCCCGATGTCACCCAGGTGATTGCCGGCTACGGCCTGTTCAATGCCCTTATAGAGACTTGCTTCTGTTACTTTCATTAATTGAAGCGTGGCTGGATCAACATGACCGACAGGAATCGTGACTGTTGAGTCTCCATGATAGCCATCTTTATTTACAACCAAATCAACACTGATTATATCTCCATCTTTTAACTTACGGTGTCCCGGAATGCCATGAACGACTTCATCATTCACACTGGCACAAATCGTTGCCGGATACCCATAATAGCCTTTACAGCTTGGAAATGCACCGCAGCTTCGGATGTACTCTTCGCAACGCTGATCCAGTTCTCCTGTCGTAATGCCTGGCTTAGCCAGTTTCTTCATCAGAACCAACGCATTGGCTGTGATACGTCCAGCTGCGCGAATATACTCTATTTCCCGTTTAGATTTTAAAATAATCATTTTCTATTTGCTCTTTTCAAGACTTGCAACAATATCAGTAAATACGGCTTCCATCCCCTGCTTACCATCGACTTCAATATACAAGTTGGAATTCTTGTAATAATCGATAAGCGGTTTTGTCTGTGCAGCATATACGCTGAGACGTTTCTTTACCGTTTCTACTTTGTCATCATCGCGCTGGTATAATTCACCACCGCATTTATCGCATACATTTTTCACCTTAGACGGTTTGAATGTAATATGATATGTAGCTCCACATTTCCGGCAGATCTGACGACCTGTCGTCCGTGTAATGAGTTCTTCATCAGGAACAGCAATATTGATGACACCATCAAGCTTGATATGTAAATCACTCAAAATAGCATCAAGAGATACGGCTTGAGAAGTTGTACGCGGAAAACCATCCAATATAAAACCTTTCTTGCAATCATCTTTTGCAAGACGTTCTCTTACGATGCCTACCGTAACAGCATCGGGTACAAGCTGGCCATTATCCATATACTTTTTGGCTTCTAAACCGAGCGGCGTCTGTTCTTTGACTGCGGCACGAAACATGTCTCCCGTAGAAATCTGGGGAATACCATATTTTACAATCAAGCGTTCGGCCTGTGTGCCTTTGCCAGCACCCGGAGGGCCCATTAAAAGAATGTACACTCAAACTACCTCCTTGTATTATTTCATAAATCCCTGGTACTGTTTATTTAAAACCAAAGATTCCGCCTGTTTCGCTGTATCAATGGCAACACCAACAACGATAAGCAGTGCTGTACCACCGAAATACACACCTTCAATACCCGTGATCCAGCCAATAAAATTAGGCAGGATAGCAATAAATGCCAGGAAGAAAGCACCGGCAAGAGTGATTCTTGTCATAATCTTGTCGATATACATGGCCGTCGGAGCTCCCGGACGAATGCCAGGAATAAAACCGCCATATTTTTGCATGTTTTCCGTAAGCTGTGGTATATTCAGCGAAATAGCCGTATAGAAATAGGTGAAAAACATAATCAGAACAGCATATATAACTGTATTAGACGCTGTCCCCCATGCAAACCAGCCTGCAATCATCTGTACCGTATCATTCTGCACAAACTGTGCAATCGTAATCGGGAACATAAGAACAGAGGAAGCAAAGATGATGGGAATAACGCCTGCCTGATTGACTTTCAAAGGAATATGTGTTGAATGGCCACCATACATTTTGCGGCCTACAACACGTTTTGCATACTGCACAATGACTCGTCGTTGTCCTTGTGTTACTTCGATAACAACAACGATCATAAAAAGGGCAATGACAACAAATAACATCGCCTGGAAGATATTAATCGTCCCAGCCTGAATGTACTTATACACTGTCATGCAACCACTTGGGAAACGCGCAACGATACCGGCAAAGATGATAAGTGAGATACCATTGCCAATACCGCCAGCCGTAATCTGATCGCCAAGCCACATAAGAAAACATGTGCCTGCTGTCAATATGATGGATACCATAAGGACCATCGCCCAAGAGTTATCTATCAAAGCATTATTGACTTTCAGAGCGTAACTCATAGCAAATGCCTGGATAAAACCGAGAAGTACCGTGCCATAGCGCGTTACTTTTTGGATTTTATCACGGCCATCCTGATTGTCTTTCGCCCACTGTTCAAAAGTAGGCACAACAGATGTCAGCAATTGCATAATAATGGAAGCATTGATGTAAGGCGTAATGGACATTGCCAAAACAGAGAACTTACTAAGAGCACCGCCGGAAAATAAATCCAGCAAGCCAAATAAATTGCCGCTGCTAAATAAATTTTCAATGACCGAAGCGTCTACCCCGGGAACCGGAATATGGACGCCAAGGCGAAAAATGATGAACATAATCAAGGTGAAAACTGCCCGTTTACGGAATTCCGAAACGTTAAGCACATTCTGTATGCTTTCTAACACCTTAGATCACCTCAATCTTACCACCGGCTGCTTCGATTTTTTGTTGCGCCGATTTCGTGAATCCCTGAGCGACAACAGTGAGAGATTTTTCTAATTCGCCATTGCCGAGGATACGAACACCGTCGCAAACGTTCTTGAGGATTCCTGCTTCAACCAACGCAACGGGATCAACAGTTGTACCATTTTCAAAGCGATTCAACGTCGCAACGTTGACTTCAGCATACTGTTTAGCCCAAATGTTTGTAAATCCACGTTTTGGAAGCAAACGATATAATGGCATCTGGCCGCCTTCAAAGCCCGGTCGCATACCGCCACCACTACGAGATAACTGGCCTTTCATGCCTTTGCCAGCGGTTTTTCCGTTACCGGAACCAATACCACGGCCAACACGATTATGTCTTTTTTTTGAGCCAGGAACAATACTCATTTCATGAAGTTTCAATTCAGCGCACCTCCTTCTCTATTAGATTTCTTCTACTTTTACTAAATGTTCAACCTTATGAAGCATCCCTTTAATCTGCGGGGTAACTTCTTTTACAACGCTAGAGTTCGTCTTGTGGAGACCAAGAGCAACAACAGTCGCTCTCTGATCACCAGGATAACCTGCCAAGCTGCGAACAAGCGTAACTTTTACTTGAGCCATTTCGTATATCCTCCTTATTAACCGTAAATTTCTTCTACAGTTTTGCCACGGAGTTCAGCGACTTTATTTACATCCTTCAAACGTCTCAAACCGTTGATGGTTGCCTGAACCATGTTATTCGGGTTTGAAGAACCAATGGATTTTGTCAGGATGTTACGAACACCAGCCAATTCCAATACGGCACGTACAGGTCCGCCAGCAATAACGCCAGTACCTTCTGCAGCAGGTTTAAGGAATACCTGGCCTGCTCCAAAAATACCAGTGATTTGATGAGGAATCGTACCATTTTTCAATGAAATCGTAATTTTATTTTTCTTAGCGTCTTCAACGCCTTTACGGATAGCTTCCGGAACTTCACCGGCTTTTCCTAATCCCACACCAACAACGCCTTTACCATTACCGACGACGACGAGTGCACTGAAGGAAAAACGGCGGCCGCCTTTAACTACCTTAGCTACACGGTTGATGAAAACAACATTTTCTTGAAACTCTTGTTCTGCATGGTCAACTTTTGCCATTCGTATTTCCTCCTATTAGAATTTTAAGCCAGCTTCACGAGCAGCTGCTGCTAAAGCGGCAATACGACCGTGATAAATATAACCGCCACGGTCAAAAACAACTGTAGTAATCCCTTTTTCGATAGCACGTTTTGCTACGAGAGCGCCGACTAATTTAGCGCCTTCAGCATTACCACCGCTGATCTTCTGTCCTTTAATTTCCTGATCCAGAGAGCTGGCGGAAACCAAAGTGACACCCTTCTGATCATCAATGATCTGGGCATAAATATTTGTAAGGCTACGGAAAACATTCAAACGTGGACGTTCTGCCGTACCATTAATGTGCTTACGTAAACGCCAATGACGTTTAACACGAATAGCATTTTTACTGGATTTCAAGGAATTCACTCCTTTCTATAGGAAACTTAATTTATTATTTCTTTGTGCCAGCTTTACCGGCTTTACGACGGACATGTTCGCCAACATAACGAATACCTTTTCCCTTATACGGTTCAGGCAGACGATAGCCACGGATTTTCGCAGCGAATTCGCCAACATGTTCATTATTTGCTCCAGAAACAACAATCTGTGTTGCACTCGGGCATTCAATTGTGATACCTTCTGGGGCATCCAATTCGAGGGGATGAGAGAAGCCAAGAGTCAAGGCAAGTTTTTTGCCTTTCATCTGTGCTCTGTAACCAACACCCACGATTTCTAATTCTTTCTTAAAGCCCGTCGATACACCGGTTACCATGTTGGCAATCAGGGCACGCGTCAAGCCGTGCAACGAACGATGTTCTTTTTCATCAGACGGACGTTCAACAGTAATAACGTTATCTGCAATTGTTACCTTCATATCCGGGTGGAGTGTACGAGTAAGTTCGCCCTTCGGGCCTTTAACCTTGATGATTTGGCCATCGAGCTTTACGTCTACGCCTGCCGGGATATCAATAGGCATTCTACCAATACGTGACATATTGACACCTCCAAATTCTACCAGACGTAAGCGATAACTTCGCCGCCCAAACCGAGTTTACGAGCTTTTTTGTCGCTCATAACACCTTTAGACGTAGAAATTACTGCAATCCCCAAACCACCGAGAACTCGCGGAAGTTCTTCTTTACCAGCGTATACACGCAGGCCCGGTTTGGAAATTCTTTTGATGCCGGTAATAACTTTTTCTTTGTTAGACCCATATTTTAACGTAACTTTCAGCATTTTGCCTTCATTTACGGTTTCATAATTTTTCACGAAGCCTTCTTCTTTAAGGATGTCGAGCACAGCGGCTTTCATCGTCGAAGCAGGCATTTCTACTTTATCGTGATATGCCGAATTGGCATTGCGGATACGTGTAAGCATATCAGCAATCGGATCGGTCATTGCCATAATCTAAAAACCTCCCTCCATATAATACGTTACCAACTGGCTTTTTTTACGCCAGGAATTTGTCCCTTATATGCCAATTCACGGAACGTGATACGGCTGACGCCGAATTTACGCATATATCCGTGAGGACGACCGGTTACTTTGCAACGATTATGCAAACGTACCGGAGAAGCATTGGCCGGCAACTGAGAAAGTGCTTCATAGTCGCCTTTTGCTTTTAATTCAGCGCGGAGCTTGGCATAGTGGGCAACCATTTTTTCACGTTTCTTTTCACGTTCAAGCATAGACTTCTTTGCCATGTATGTAATCCTCCTAATTATTTTTCAAAAGGCATGCCCATCAACGTCAGCATGTCACGGCCTTCTTCATCCGTCGCAGCTGTCGTTACAATGGTAATATCCATGCCGCGGGCTTTGTCTATTTTATCATATTCGATTTCCGGGAAGATGAGCTGTTCTTTCAAGCCCAACGTATAGTTGCCACGGCCATCAAACCCAGTAGCACTTACACCGTGAAAATCACGGACACGCGGCAATGCCAGGTTCATCAATTTATCAAGAAATTCATACATGCGTTCTGCACGCAATGTAACTTTGCAACCGAGGTTCATGCCTTCACGGATTTTGAACGCTGCAATGGATTTCTTTGCTTTGGTAATGATCGGTTTCTGTCCGGAAATGATAGTCATATCATTTACAGCAGCATCCAATGCTTTAGCATTGGTAACAGCTTCCCCGACAGCCATGTTAATGACAACTTTTGTTACCTTCGGAATCTGCATAACATTTTTATAATTATATTTTTCCTGTAAGCCTTTGACGACTTCAGAAGTATATTTGTCTTTTAATCTGGACACTCTCAAGGCCCTCCCTTCTTATTAGATAGCTTTACCGCTCTTGACGGCTGTGCGGATTTTCGTACCATCAGCCTGCTGTACCATTTTGACACGGGTCGGCTTACCACTTTCAGGATCTATGAGCATAACGTTGGAAACATGAATCGGTGCTTCTTTCGTTACGATACCGCCTTGAGGATTGTTCTGACTCGGTTTTGTGTGGCGTTTTACCTGATTAAGGCCTTCGACGACGACACGGTCTTCTTTCGGGAATGTAGCAATGATTTTGCCTTTCTTTCCTTTTTCCTTACCGGCAATAACGATTACTGTATCACCCTTTTTAACGTGCATTTTACCCATTGAGAACACCTCCTCTGCTTATAATACTTCCGGAGCCAGGGAAATAATTTTCATGAAATCTTTTTCACGCAATTCTCTGGCAACCGGCCCAAAAATACGAGTGCCTTTCGGGCTTTTATCAGTATTGATTACGACTGCTGCATTTTCGTCGAAACGAATATACGAACCGTCAGCACGACGTAATCCTTTTTTAGTGCGAACGATAACTGCTTTTATTACTTCGCCTTTCTTTACAACGCCACCGGGTGATGCATCTTTAACAGATGCAGTGATGATATCACCAATATTGCCATATTTACGATATGAACCACCCATGACCTGGATGCACAATATTTTCTTTGCACCCGTGTTATCGGCAACATTCAACACAGTTTCTTGCTGAATCATGGCTTAACCTCCTAAATAATAGAGCTTATTTTGCTTTTTCAACGATAGTCACAACTCTCCAATGTTTTTGTTTGGACAGGGGACGGGTTTCTTCAATGCGCACGATATCGCCAATATGGCATTCATTGTTTTCATCATGTGCCTTGAATTTTACGGTAGAAATAATCGGTTTCTTGTACAGCTTATGCTGTGTTTTATATTCTACAGCAACAACGACAGTTTTATCCATCTTATCACTGACAACTTTACCTACACGGATTTTTCGTTCATTTCTTTCCATCTGTGCCTTTGACCTCCTTTTAGATTCCAAAATAATGACGAATTACGCCTGCGCTTTCAGTTCTGCTTCACGCTGTACCGTTTTGATGCGAGCGATGGTCTTTTTGACTTCGCGAATACGCATTGGATTTTCTAATTGGCCGGTCGCATGTTGAAAACGGAGGTTAAACAATTCTTCTTTCAGGCTAACCACCTTTTCGTCCATTTCGGCAGCGCTCAGAGCACGGATTTCTTTAACCTTCATTTTATTCACCACCTAATAATTCGTGACCTTTAACAACAAACTTCGTCTTAATTGGCAATTTATGCCCAGCCAGACGCATAGCTTCACGAGCGATTTCTTCAGTAACGCCGCCCATTTCGAAGAGTACACGACCCGGTTTAGCGACGGCTACCCAATATTCAGGAGCGCCTTTCCCGGAACCCATACGAGTGCCGATTGGTTTAGCTGTAACTGGTTTGTCTGGGAAGATCTTAATCCAAACTTTACCGCCACGTTTAATATAACGAGTCATAGCAATACGGGCTGCTTCGATCTGGCGGTTCGTGATCCATGAAGGTTCAAGAGCTACCAAACCGTATTCACCATGAGCAACTTTATTACCACGATGTGCCATGCCCTTCATACGGCCACGAAACTGTTTACGATATTTAACACGTTTTGGAATTAACATTACGCTTCACTCCTTTCGTGTTTCTTCTGCGGAGCCTTCTTAGCTTCCGGCAAGATTTCGCCTTTGTAAATCCAGCATTTTACGCCGATGCAACCGTAGGTTGTATGAGCTGCTGCAAAGCCGTAATCAATGTCTGCACGAAGTGTATGCAGAGGAATAGAACCATCACGAACGCTTTCGCGACGAGCGATTTCGGCACCGCCAAGACGACCAGAGCACATGATTTTGATACCTTTTGCACCCATGCGCATCGTACGGCCAATGCACTGTTTCATAGCACGACGGAAACCAATACGGCGTTCAAGCTGGCTGGCAACATTTTCAGCTACGAGAGTAGCATCCATTTCAGCCTGTTTGATTTCAGCGATATTGACATCAACAGTCTTGGTTGTAAACCGTTTCAAAGCTTTTTTGATATCTTCGATACCTGCACCGCCACGGCCAATTACCATGCCCGGTTTAGCAGTATGGATGATTAATTTGATACGTTTTGCAGAACGTTCGATTTCAATGCGAGAAACGCCTGCAATATATAACTGTTTCTTTAAGAATTCACGGATTTTTACGTCTTCATTCAAAAGTGTTGCATAATCCTTTTCAGCATACCATGTAGCATCCCAAGGTTTTACAACGCCGACACGAAATCCATGGGCATTTACTTTTTGACCCACTACGTTTCCCTCCTTATGCTCTTTCTTTTACGACTACAGTCACATGACTGGAATGTTTCAGGATTTTGAACGCCTGTCCACGACTACGCGGATGAATACGTTTCATCGTAGAGTCCTGGTCGACGAATATTTCAGAAACGAATAATTTATCAACATTCATATCGTTATTGTGTTCAGCATTTGCGCAAGCAGAACGCAAGCATTTTTCTACGACACGGGAACCCACTTTAGGAGTGAATTTCAAAATAGAAAACGCTTCGCCTACATTTTTACCCCGAACCAAGTCAGCTACGATCCGGATTTTACGGGGGGCAATGCGGATATGTTTAGCAATTGCTCTTGCTTCCATCTGTGTTTACCTCCCTTATGCTCCAGCTACTGGTGCTGCTCCGACCGCTCCAGTTACTTTTTCAGCTCTGGCGTGACCTTTAAATGTACGAGTAGGAGCAAATTCGCCTAATTTATGACCTACCATATCTTCAGTAATATAGACAGGTACATGTTTCCGGCCATCATGAACCGCAATAGTATGACCTACGAAACTTGGCAGGATCATAGAAGCACGGGACCAGGTTTTTATTACTTTTTTTTCATTAGCTTCGTTCATGGCATTGATCTTTTTGAGAAGATGCGCTGCCACGAATGGGCCTTTTTTAATGGATCTGGACACTTATTTATCTCCTTTCCACAACTTATTTACGTCTCTTCACAATAAATTTATTGGAAGCTTTTTTAGATTCACGAGTCTTGACGCCATAGGCAGGTTTACCCCAAGGAGTAACCGGACGTTTACGGCCAACAGGTGCTTTGCCTTCGCCGCCGCCATGAGGATGATCACACGGATTCATGACTACACCACGGTTGCCTGGGCGGATACCCATCCAACGGGCACGGCCGGCTTTACCGATTGTAATGTTTTCATAATCAGTATTGCTGACAACCCCGATGGTTGCACGACATTTAATATGTACCTGACGCAATTCGCCAGACGGAAGACGAAGTAATGCATAATTGCCTTCTTTTGCCATAAGCTGAGCAGATTCACCAGCAGAACGTACCATCTGTGCGCCCTTGCCGATTTTAAGTTCAACGTTATGAACGAGCGTGCCAAGAGGAATATTACCAAGAGGCAGGCAGTTACCTGTCTTGATATCAGATTCTGGTCCGCTATAAATTACATCTCCGACTTTAAGACCATTCGGAGCAATGATATATTTCTTTTCGCCATCTGCATAGAACAGAAGAGCTATATTAGCAGAACGGTTCGGATCATATTCGATCGTTGCCACTTTTGCTGGGATATTATCTTTAATACGTTTGAAATCAATCAAACGATAACGGCGTTTATGAGCGCCGCCCTGATGACGGACAGTCATACGACCGCTATGGTTACGACCACCCTTGTTGTATACTGGTGCCAACAAGGATTTTTCCGGTTTAGACGCCGTAATTTCTTCAAATGTCGAAACAGTGATGAAACGGCGGCTGGCGGAAGTCGGTTTAAATGATTTAATGGCCATTTTGGTGCCTCCTCCTTATTTCGTTATTCTTATGCGCCTTCAAAGAATTCGATGGTTTCGCCTTCTTGAAGCGTTACGATGGCTTTTTTATAATCCGGGCGTTTACCAATGTATTTGCCCATGCGTTTAAATTTACCCATCATACGAAGTGTTGTTACGCTTTTGACTTTTACATCAAATACTTGTTCAACAGCTTTGCGGATTTCGATTTTATTGGCATTGAGCGGCACCTTGAATGTATACTTACCATCTGACATCATCATTGTCGTTTTTTCAGTGATGACCGGTTTTAATAAAATATCATGCATATTCATTATGCGAGCACCCCCTCAATCTTAGCTACAGCGCTCTTGGTAACAAACAATTTGGTGTAATGAAGCAAGTCGAAGATGTTAACATTTTCACTAGCGATAGCTTTAACACCTTTTATATTACGTGCGCAACGAATAGCAACTTCATCATTATCTGTAATGAACAATACTTTTTCGCCAGCAAATTTGAAATTATTAACGATGTTAGCAATTTCTTTTGTCTTTGGTGCTGCCAAATTCATGTCATCCAGTACAAAAAGTTCATTGGTATTTATTTTATCGCTCAAAGCAGATTTAACAGCCAGGCGTCTTGCTTTACGAGGCATTTTTTGTGCATAAGAGCGTGGATGTGGACCCCAGATAGTACCACCACCAACCCACAATGGGCTGCGAGTACTGCCTGCACGGGCCCGGCCGGTTCCTTTTTGTTTCCAAGGTTTACGGCCGCCGCCACGAACTACTCCTCGAGTCTTCGTGGAATGCGTACCCAAACGTGCATTGGCAAGTTGACGAAGTACCGCTTGTCTCATGACAGCTTCGTTCACTTCAACGCCAAATACGTTATCGTTCAATTCAATTTCACCGGTTTGTGCACCGGTAATATTATACGTGCTTACTTTTGGCATTATATTTATCCTCCTTCCTGTTAACGACTATTAGCGGGGTTTTACCGTATCGCGAATCATAACCAGACTGCCTTTGGCACCCGGGATACCACCTTTGATCAAGATCAGGTTTTTATCCATATCAACTTTCACAACGGAAAGGTGAAGAACTGTGGCCTGATTGCCGCCCATTTGTCCAGGAAGTTTTTTACCTTTGACGACTCTACCGCCGCCACCACTAACCATAGGTCCAAGAGAGCCCGGTTCACGATGAGATTTAGAACCATGAGCCATGGGGCCGCGATGAAAACCATGACGTTTGATAGTGCCAGCAAATCCTTTACCCTTGCTGGTGCCAATTACGTCGACGAGATCGCCGCTTGCGAAAATATCAGCTGCCAGAGTTTGGCCTGCTGTATAATCCGGCGTATCAGTCAAACGAAATTCGCGAAGATACTTAACAGGTTTTACGCCTGCTTTGTCGAATTGACCCTTTACGGGCTTTGTCAAATGCTTTTCTTTGATTTCGCCATAGCCAATCTGAATGGAATTGTATCCGTCTGTATCAACTGTCTTTACACGGACAACTACATTCGGGGAAGCTTCGACGACTGTTACTGGAACAACTGTACCTTCTTCAGTGAAGATCTGAGTCATCCCTAATTTTTTACCCAAAATAGCTTTAGACATAATCGCACCTCCTCCTATAATTTGATTTCGATGTCTACGCCAGCCGGGAGATCTAATCTCATGAGAGCATCAACCGTTTTGCTGGATGCTTCCAAGATGTCGATCAGGCGCTTATGCGTACGCAGTTCGAACTGTTCACGAGAATCCTTGTTTACGTGAGGTGAACGCAGAATCGTGAAAATGCTCTTTTCCGTCGGCAAGGGAATCGGGCCGGATACCATTGCACCGGTACGTTTCGCCGTATCGACGATCTTCGCCGCGCTTTGATCCAGTGTCTTGTGATCATACGCTTTAAGGCGAATTCTAATTCTTTCCTGTTTTGCCATTACTTAATTCCTCCTAACGTCCATTTCAATGAATAGACTGCTCCATAGGAGTTCCCCCGTTTTCACGGGCAACATCCTATATCATAGTTAGCCGCGTCATACCAGGACAGACAGAGATATCCTGTTGTCGCGTACTTTTCTATATTACTACAAAAACAGCGCATTAGCAAGTATTTTCCTATATTTTTTATGATTCATTGAATGTATTTTGCATGCTATGTATGCGCGATATTCACTACAAAAAGCAGCCTGCATTTGCAAGCTGCTTTTAATAGTCTATATTGTGTTATACGATAATCGTATTAGCCTTCGATTTCAGATACAACACCAGCGCCTACTGTACGGCCGCCTTCGCGGATAGCGAAACGGAGACCTGCTTCAATAGCGATTGGTATGATCAAATCGACGTCCATCTTGACGTTATCGCCAGGCATGCACATTTCAGTGCCTTCCGGTAACTGGATTACGCCGGTTACGTCTGTCGTACGGAAATAGAACTGCGGACGATAGCCGTTGAAGAACGGTGTATGACGGCCGCCTTCATCTTTTGTCAACACATATACCTGTGCTTTGAATTTCGTATGCGGATGAATCGTACCCGGTTTTGCCAGTACCTGACCGCGTTCTACATCTTTACGGTCAACGCCACGGAGCAATGCACCGATATTGTCGCCTGCTTCTGCAAGGTCCAAAATCTTACGGAACATTTCAACGCCCGTAACAACTGTATCGGTCGGTTTTTCTGCCAGGCCGACGATTTCAACTGCGTCGCCTACTTTGATCGTCCCACGTTCTACACGGCCTGTTGCTACAGTGCCACGGCCGGTAATGGTGAATACGTCTTCTACAGGCATCAGGAACGGTTTATCTGTCGGGCGGTCCGGTGTCGGGATGTAGCTGTCAACAGCATCCATCAAATCGAGGATGGATTTTTCTGCGTCAGCATCGCCTTCGAGAGCTTTCAGAGCGGAACCTACGATGATAGGTACATCATCGCCAGGATAGTCATAGGAGCTCAGGAGTTCACGGACTTCCATTTCAACGAGTTCAATCAATTCCGGATCATCAACCTGGTCTGCTTTGTTGAGATATACAACAATAGCCGGTACACCAACCTGACGAGCCAGGAGGATGTGTTCACGAGTCTGCGGCATTGGGCCGTCAGCTGCGGATACAACGAGGATTGCGCCGTCCATCTGTGCAGCGCCGGTGATCATGTTCTTGACATAGTCAGCATGCCCCGGGCAGTCAACGTGTGCATAATGGCGTTTTTCTGTTTCATATTCAACGTGTGCCGTGTTGATTGTAATACCACGTTCACGTTCTTCCGGTGCTTTATCGATATCAGCATAGTCTTCGAATTTAGCGAAGCCTTTTTTAGCCAATACTTTAGTAATAGCAGCCGTTAATGTTGTTTTGCCATGGTCAACGTGACCAATGGTTCCGATGTTAACATGCGGTTTAGTTCTTTCATAATGTGCTTTTGCCATTGTAATGTTCCTCCAGTATTATTAAGTAAAATATTAGCCTTTGTCACTAATAACTTTTTCAGCTACGTTCTTAGGAACTTCTTCGTAGTGGTCGAAAGTCATAGTATAAACACCACGGCCCTGCGTCTTAGAACGCAAATCCGTTGCATAGCCAAACATTTCAGCCAGCGGTACAAATGCATTGATATGTTCTGCGCCAGAACGCATTTCCATACCTTCTACACGACCACGGCGGGAGTTCAAGTCACCGATGACATCGCCCATATAATCTTCCGGAACGACGACTTCGACTTTTACGTACGGTTCAAGAAGAACCGGATTTGCTTTTCTGGCACCTTCTTTGAAGCCCATGGAACCAGCAATCTTAAAGGCCATTTCCGAAGAATCGACATCATGATACGAACCATCATATACAATAACTTTGATATCGACCATAGGGAATCCTGCCAAAACGCCTGTTTCCATAGCTTCCTTGACACCAGATTCAACAGAACCGATGTATTCTTTAGGAATAGCACCACCGACAACCTTGTTTTCAAATTCAAAACCGGCACCGGCTTCCTGCGGAATAAGTTCGAGATAGCAGTCGCCATATTGGCCACGGCCACCGGACTGCCGAACAAAACGGCCTTCCTGCTTAACATCCTTGCGGATTGTTTCACGATATGCAACCTGTGGTTTGCCAACATTGCAGTCTACTTTGAATTCGCGGGACATACGGTCGACGATAATATCCAAATGAAGTTCGCCCATACCGGAAATAATAGTCTGCCCTGTTTCAGCATCGGTCTTAACCTTGAATGTTGGATCTTCTTCAGCCAAACGAGCCAAAGCAATACCCATTTTTTCCTGGTCAGCCTTTGTTTTCGGTTCAACAGCAACAGAAATAACCGGATCCGGAAATTCCATTTTTTCAAGGATAATCGGATTCTTTTCGTCACAAAGTGTGTCGCCTGTCGTCGTATTTTTCAAACCAACGATAGCTCCGATATCACCACTATAGGCTGTCTGCACTTCTTCACGATGATTAGCATGCATCCGCAGGATTCGGCCAATACGTTCTTTTTTACCCTTACTAGAGTTCAAGACATATGTACCAGCCTGCAATGTGCCAGAATATACACGGAAAAATGCAAGTTTACCAACGAAAGGATCAGCCATGATTTTAAAAGCCAATGCTGCCAGCGGTTCGCTGTCATCTGATTCACGATGAGCTTCTTCGCCTGTATCAGGGTCAGTACCCATAACAGGGGGAATATCGAGAGGAGACGGCATATAATCAATAACTGCATCAAGAAGCATCTGAATGCCTTTGTTCTTATAAGCAGACCCACAAAGTACTGGGAACATCTTATTCGTTACTACGGCAGCACGGATAGCTTTTTTGATTTCATCGATTGGAAGTTCTTCACCATCAAGATATTTCATCATGAGGTCATCATTTGTTTCACAGACGGCTTCAATCAGGATCTGATGATATTTCTGAGCTTCTTCCTTCATATCGTCAGGAATGTCAACAACTTCGATTTCCTTGCCCAGGGCATCATCATAAACTTCTGCCTTCATCGTCAGCAAATCGATAATGCCACTGAAAGTCGTTTCAGCACCAATCGGAAGCTGTACAGCAACTGCATTCGCCTGCAAACGATCTTTCATCATCTGGACACAATTCAAGAAATCAGCACCTGTTGTATCCATTTTATTAACAAATGCGATACGTGGTACATGGTATGTTTCTGCCTGGCGCCATACGGTTTCAGACTGCGGTTCAACGCCGCCTTTAGCTGAGAACACGGCAACAGAGCCATCAAGGACACGGAGAGAACGTTCAACTTCTACTGTGAAGTCAACATGCCCCGGAGTATCAATGATATTAATGCGGTATCCTTTCCAATGCGCTGTCGTAGCGGCAGAGGTAATGGTGATACCACGTTCCTGTTCCTGAGCCATCCAGTCCATGGTAGCTGCGCCATCATGAACTTCACCAATTTTATGGACACGGCCGGTGTAGAACAAGATACGTTCTGTTGTAGTGGTTTTACCAGCATCAATGTGAGCCATGATGCCAATATTTCGCGTTTTTTCCAAAGAAAATTCTCTTGGCACGGTTTTTTCCACTCCTCAAATAAAAAACGTAAATTACCAGCGATAATGTGCAAAAGCTTTGTTGGCTTCTGCCATTTTATGGGTATCTTCCTTTTTCTTAACGGAAGCTCCTGTATTATTGAAAGCATCCATCAATTCAGCAGCGAGTTTTTCTTTCATCGTACGTTCGCCACGTTTACGAGCATAGCCTACAGTCCAACGGATACCAAGGGACAGACGGCGGTCAGCACGTACTTCAACAGGAACCTGGTAGTTAGCACCGCCAACACGGCGAGCACGAACTTCCAATACAGGCATAACATTATTCAAAGCCTGTTCAAAAACTTCCATAGGATCCTTATTCATTTTGGAACGAATAATATCAAATGCATCGTAAACAATACTTTCTGCGACGCCTTTTTTGCCGTCCAACATTACTTTATTAATAAAGCGTGTTACCAATTTTGAATGGTATACCGGATCCGGCAACACATCACGCTTCGGCACTGGGCCTTTTCTTGGCATGTCTAATTCCTCCTTTTATATGCATGTCATCATGTTCATTCTGAAAAGCAAACTTTATTTACCTTTCTTAGCGCCGTATTTAGAACGGGACTGCTGACGATCAGATACGCCAGCTGTATCCAAAGCACCACGAACGATGTGATAACGTACACCAGGAAGGTCTTTAACACGACCGCCTCTGATTAATACAACACTGTGTTCCTGTAAATTGTGACCAATGCCGGGGATATACGCTGTTACTTCGATAGAATTCGTCAGGCGTACACGGGCAACTTTACGCAATGCAGAGTTAGGTTTTTTCGGTGTAGCTGTGTACACACGAGTGCAAACTCCACGTTTCTGCGGGCAGTTTTTTAAAGCCGGTGCATTAGATTTAACGATAGAATCCTGACGTCCTTTACGAACCAATTGGCTGATTGTTGGCATATGGGCACCTCCTCTCCAAACAATTAGATTTATAATGTAACCGTCAACGGGACAAGCCCATAAGACGATATTACCGAAAATTATTTGAGCAAACCGACAGCCGCCGCCTTCACTTTAATATGACAGGCCAGGCCGAGTTCCATCATGGAATATTCTTTATCTGTCGGAATTCCCGCGCCTTCGGCAAATTCAATCAATGGCGCAACAACCTGCAACTCGCTGTCTTTTGCGATATACAGGCAGGTGACTTCGTTTCGTTTCATCGCTTTAAGCGTTTGCTTTGCCCCTACTGTCTTGCGGACATTGCTTGCTATTTCCAAGCTCACGAAACCTCACTCCTTACACTTACAAATTGGACGCAGTACAATTACTGCGACACTTAGATATTTTAGCATTACGCTTCCTAGATGTCAATGGATTTTTCATAAAAGCTGCGTAACTAAGAGATTTATTATTACACAGTGCCGTGCATATCATTATGTATTCATCCGAAAAAATAAAATGATTTTACGTTTAGCAAGTATATATTTCCCAAAAAAGAAATTAAAAATTCCGGCAAAACAAAATGTTTTGCCGGAATTTAGGACTTTTAATCCTGATTAGTTTTTAGTACTGTCGTATCTGATTCAGGAACTCCACTGGAAGACATGTCAACGGGATTGCCATTTTCATCTTCGCAAGAGATGGATGGTACGCATTTCACAACTTTAACCTTACGATAACGGCTCATACCGGTACCTGCAGGAATCAGTTTCCCAATAATAACATTTTCCTTGAGTCCCAAAAGCGGATCCACTTTACCTTTGATAGCCGCATCAGTAAGGACACGAGTTGTTTCCTGGAAAGAAGCCGCTGATAAGAACGAATCTGTTGCCAACGCTGCTTTTGTAATCCCCAGAAGCATCGGTTTACCGATTGCTGTCTTACGGTGGTTCGATTTAAGCCGGAGATTGGTATCTTCAAATACATTGACATCTACATAATCACCTGGAAGCATATCCGCATCACCGGCATCTTCAACTTTCATCTTACGAAGCATTTGACGAACAATAACTTCGATATGTTTATCGTTAATGCCAACACCTTGTGACTTATAGACCTTCTGTACTTCATACACCAGATACCGCTGCGTTGCTTCAACGCCAAGGATACGCAGAATATCATGCGGGTTGATAGAACCAGATGTAATACGGGTTCCCTTGGTAATCACATCCCCTTCATGAACAACGAGGTGCGAACCATACGGAATCGTATAACTTCGTTCTTCCCCGTCGGCGTTCACAACGTGCACGATGTGAATATCATGATGTTCTTCTTTTTCGGTAATAGAAACGGTACCATCAATTTCCGTAATAATAGCATTGCCCTTCGGTTTACGTGCTTCAAACAATTCTTCGACACGTGGAAGACCCTGGGTAATATCACCAGCAGAAGCAACCCCGCCCGTATGGAACGTACGCATTGTCAGCTGTGTGCCAGGTTCACCGATGGACTGTGCTGCAATCGTACCGACGGATTCACCAACATTGACCTTGCCGCCTGTACCCAGGTCACGGCCATAACATTTTGCACAAACACCATACCGGCTGCGGCAGGTGAGGACAGAACGAATCCGCACTTTCTTATAATATTTAGCGATTTCTTTAGCCTGATCCGCCATGATTTCTTCATTCAGGGCAACAATGATTTCACCCGTATCCGAATTTACCAGCGTTTCTGCCGCCGTACGACCTTCAATCCGGTCTTCCAACGGTTCTATGACGCCATTTCCTTCTACGATAGCCGTCACTTCGACGCCACGGATATCATTATTGCGGACTTTGACTTCCGTTACATCACTATGCAGTACATGTTCAATGGCATCTTCCGTAAGCGGCGTTCCTGCGGCACATATTTCTATACCATTAGAATCAACTACTGCCGTTTCTATCGTTTTGCCAAGCATGTTTTCTACCATGGATTTACGGATAGCTTCTCTGAATCCTTCTTCCGGAGCACCTAATGATACAGTTTCAATGACATTGGTATGATTCATATCATCATTGATATCCATCTGGCTTCCCCGTAAATACAGCTTGGGAATTTCATGTTCGATAACCGTATCCATATCATCATTTGTAAGCAAATGATCTGCTGGGAAAACGACTTCTCCCGTTTCCGGATCCATGATATCCCGAACCAGGACACGGCCAATCAGTTTGTCTCGCAAGAGATTGACAGCCTGACGGCAGGAACTGGCCAAACGGGCCCGTTCACGAACGAGATCGATGCCAAAAACATCGCAGTCTTCTTCGCGGACGATTACATCCTGGGAAACGTCGACAAGACGACGTGTTAAATATCCGGAGTCAGCTGTACGTAATGCCGTATCAGCCAATCCTTTACGAGCCCCGTGACTGGATGTGAAATAGTCCAATACGGACAACCCTTCACGGAAGTTAGCCTTAATCGGCAAGTCGATAATACGACCGGATGGATCCGCCATCAAACCACGCATCCCGGCAACCTGACGAATCTGCTGTTTATTACCACGAGCACCAGAATCAGCCATCATAAAGATTGAATTGAAAGGATCCATGTTATCCATCATGGCTTCCGTTACTTTATCCGTAGCTTTTTCCCATAATGCACAGGTCTTACGATACCGTTCGTCTTCAGTAATAATACCACGCTGATACATTTTGGTGACATTCAGTACCTGTTTATCTGCCGCATCCAGTATATCCCATTTTTCGGACGGAATCTGGATATCGGAAATGGCAATGGACATGCCGGCCTGACGAGCATAATGATAACCGATTGCTTTAATCCGGTCCAGCAATTCTGCCGTCTTGGTGTTACCGGCAAGATGGAAACAATCATCAACGAGTTTGCCGATCTGTTTCTTGTTCATAAGAACACCAAGGCAATCTACATCGACATATTCCCTGCCCTTTTTAAATTCAGCCACTTCATCTTTATTGATTTTATGGTTTGGCAGAGGGCGTTTAGCCAATAAATCTACGCCAAACTTTTCTTTTAATGCTGTGAAACCATAATCCCTGATTTCGCCATTTTCTCTAATCTTAATGAGATGCGTAGAATCTATGACATTATGTTCATATGCATAAAGCGTATCTTCCGGATTATCAAATACCATGATTTTATCCGTATGATATAAACGCAGTGGTTCATACAACTGATAATTATAGAGAAGTTTGCCTGCTGTCGTTTCAATACGGCCATGATCCGGGATACGAACCTTGATGAGTGCTTCAATATCGATTACCTTGGCATCATATGCCAGCATCACTTCATCATAATCCGAGAAGATTTTTCCTTCTCCTTTTGCTCCCGGCTTGACCAGTGTCAGGTAGTACGCCCCAAGAACCATATCCTGAGTTGGTACGGCTACTGGTTTCCCATCTTTTGGTGCCAGGATATTATGAGACGACAACATGAGGGTACGAGCTTCCGACTGTGCTTCTACGGATAACGGCAGATGACAAGCCATCTGGTCTCCATCGAAGTCAGCATTGAATGCAGTACAGACCAACGGATGCAATTTGATAGCCCGGCCTTCCCAAAGGATAGGTTCAAATGCCTGGATACCCAAACGATGCAATGTAGGTGCACGGTTCAACAATACCGGATGTTCCTTGATAACATCTTCGAGGACATCCCATACTTCATTACTTACCCGTTCAACCTTTTTCTTGGCATTTTTAATATTAGTCGCAATGCCTTTTTCGACGAGCTTCTTCATGACAAACGGTTTGAAGAGTTCAAGAGCCATTTCTTTCGGCAAGCCGCATTGATGCATCTTTAATTCCGGACCAACAACGATAACGGAACGACCAGAATAGTCAACACGTTTGCCGAGCAAGTTCTGACGGAAACGACCTTGTTTCCCTTTAAGCATGTCAGACAAAGACTTCAGCGGGCGATTTCCCGGACCGGTTACAGGACGACCGCGGCGGCCATTATCAATAAGAGCATCGACAGCTTCCTGCAGCATACGTTTTTCATTGCGGACAATGATATCCGGAGCACCCAATTCCAACAGACGGGTCAACCGATTATTACGATTGATGACCCGGCGATATAAATCATTCAAGTCAGATGTTGCAAACCGGCCGCCATCAAGCTGTACCATCGGCCGCAATTCCGGCGGAATGACCGGAATGACATCCATGACCATCCATTCCGGCTTATTTCCGGAATGGCGGAATGCTTCTACGACTTCCAAACGACGGATAGCGCGAACACGCCGCTGTCCGGAAGAATCTTTAAGTTCTTCCCGTAAATCCTTATCAAGTTTTTCCAAATCCAAGCCCTGAAGGAGCTCTTTTACCGCGGCAGCACCCATTCCAACCCGGAATTTATCACCATACATATCCAGGTACTGGCGATATTCCGATTCTGTCAGTAACTGCTGTTTTGCTAAAGGAGTATCTCCCGGATCCAATACGATATAGGAAGCAAAATATAATACTTTTTCCAACGAACGCGGCGAAATATCAAGAATCAAGCCCATTCGGCTGGGGATACCTTTAAAATACCAAATATGAGAAACCGGTGTAGCCAATTTTATATGGCCCATCCGTTCACGACGAACTTTGGCACGTGTAACTTCAACGCCACAACGATCGCAAACGACGCCTTTATAACGAATGCGTTTATATTTGCCGCAATGACATTCCCAGTCCTTTGTCGGGCCAAAAATGCGTTCGCAGAACAGACCATCCCGTTCCGGTTTCAATGTACGATAATTGATTGTTTCCGGTTTCTTGACTTCACCATGTGACCATTCCAAAATTTTTTCCGGAGAAGCCAGGCCAATCCGCATGGAATCAAATTCGTTCACATCAAGCACAAATACCGCTCCCTTCTATGTATACCTTATTCATCTTCGTCTGTAGTTTCAGATGCTTCACTCTTGGTTTTTGCTTCTGCTAATGCTTCATAGCTCATTTCTTTACTGATAACATCATCTTCACTGCCATTCGGAACGGGCTTTTCTCTCTGTTCCGTATGATTGTCACTGCCTTCAGCTGCATCATCAGTATCATCAGTATCAGCAGCATCAGTAGTGTCAACCGCTTCCGTTGTTATCGGTTGTGTACCGTCAGAAACATTATCGCCTTCCATTACGCGGCGCAATTCATCTTCTTGTTCCGGTTCTACTTCGTCTTCATCATCGAGTTCCTTGATAATGACTTCGTCACCGTCTTCATTCAAGATTTGAACATCCAAACCGATAGCCTGCAATTCCTTCAAAAGTACCTTAAACGATTCCGGCACTCCCGGTTCAGGAATATTTTCACCTTTAACTATCTTTTCATATGCTTTGACACGACCAACCACATCATCAGATTTAACTGTTAACATTTCCTGTAATGTATAGGCTGCACCATAGGCTTCCAACGCCCAAACTTCCATTTCGCCAAAACGCTGGCCGCCGAACTGTGCTTTACCACCGAGAGGCTGCTGCGTAACCAAAGAATACGGGCCTGTCGAACGAGCATGGATTTTATCATCTACCAGATGATGCAATTTCAGGAAGTACGTATACCCTACCGTAACCCGGCGATCCATCGGTTCCCCTGTCCGTCCATCATACAGAACAGATTTGCCGTCTTCCGGAAGACCTGCTATCTTCAACGCTTCAAAAACATCTTCTGCCTGAGCCCCATCAAATACCGGCGTAGCAATATGGATGCCAGCTCTATCCGGTTTCGGCATGCCATACGTATCAAAATCATATCCCGCAGCGCGAAGTTTATCTTCCAGCGCCGGGTCTTTATCCTTTATCAAAACGCCGAACTTATGCATAGCCCAGCCTAAATGTGTTTCCAATATCTGTCCAATGTTCATACGAGACGGTACACCTAATGGATTCAATACGATCTGAACCGGTGTCCCATCAGGCAGGAACGGCATATCTTCCTGACGCATAACACGGGAAACAACGCCCTTATTGCCATGACGGCCGGACATCTTATCCCCTTCATGAATCTTCCGCTTCTGTGCAATATACACACGGACAAGGTGATTTACTCCCGGTGGGAGTTCATCATTATTTTCACGAGAGAAAATACGGACATTCACTATTTTACCTGATTCACCATGAGGTACCCGTAAAGATGTATCACGGACTTCCCGTTCCTTATCACCAAAGATTGCTCTCAGAAGCCGTTCTTCCGGTGTGAGTTCCGTTTCACCTTTCGGTGTAACCTTGCCTACCAGGACGTCCCCGGGGAATACATCGGCACCAATCATGATAATACCTTGTTCATCGAGATTCTTGGTACTGTCTTCACTGACATTCGGGATTTCACGAGTGATTTCTTCAGACCCTAATTTGGTATCCCGGGCATCGCATTCATATTCTTCAATATGAATAGAAGTATATAAATCATGTTTCGGCAAATCTTCGCTCAACAGCACAGCATCTTCATAGTTATAGCCTTCCCATGGCATATAGGCAACGAGGATATTATATCCCAACGCCAATTCACCGCCATCGGTAGCCATACCATCTGCCAGCACTTCGCCTTCTTCGACATGATCGTGTTTGTAAACAATAGGCCGCTGGTTAATGCAAGTACTTTGGTTCGACCGAACAAATTTTATAAGGTGATACGTATCAATGGCACCTGTATCCGCCGTTACTTCAATCGTATCGCCAGTAACGCGGGTTACTTCCCCACTGTGTTTGGCCAAAATACAAACGCCGGAGTCACAAGCTGCCTTATATTCCATCCCCGTCCCTACAAGCGGAGCCTGGGTACGCAGTAATGGTACTGCCTGACGCTGCATGTTCGCACCCATAAGAGCACGGTTCGCATCATCATTTTCCAGGAACGGAATCATAGAAGTACCGACAGAAACAACTTCTTTTGGCGATACGTCCATGTAATCGACACGTTCCGCTCTAAATTCACGGGTATCTTCACCATGACGGCAGGCAACACGTTCATGCACAAAATGGCCATCTTCGGTCAACGGTTCATTGGCCTGCGCAATAACATATTGTTCTTCTTCATCAGCAGTAACATAGTGTACTGTATCCGTAACGATATGAGTTGTCTTATCGACAAGGCGGTATGGTGCTTCGATAAAGCCGAATTCATTTACTTTACCAAAACATGCCAGAGAAGAAATCAACCCGATGTTAGGACCTTCCGGCGTTTCTACCGGGCACATACGTCCATAATGTGAATGATGGACGTCACGAACTTCGAACCCTGCCCGTTCACGGGATAAGCCGCCAGGACCAAGAGCACTCAGGCGACGTTTATGTGTCAATTCAGCCAATGGATTCGTCTGGTCCATAAACTGAGATAACTGACTGGACCCAAAGAATTCTTTGATTGCTGCAACAACAGGACGGATATTGATAAGAACCTGCGGCGTAATACTTTCTGTATCCTGAATGGTCATACGTTCACGCACTACTCGTTCCATTCGGGTCAGCCCGATACGGAACTGATTCTGAAGCAATTCACCAACACAGCGCAGACGACGGTTCCCCAAATGGTCAATATCATCAACAGTGCCAAAACCATCCATGAGATTCAATAAATAATCAATATGGGCAATAATATCTTCTTTTGTAATCGTACGATGTTCATAAGGAAGATTACTGTTATTACAAATAATCTTATATACGGAATTATCCGTTTTTTCTACGAACGCAACAGCCAGTCCTTCGCCGCTGAATACGCCGCTTTCTTTTATCCGGGCTACTTCCGCAGCACCTATTTCCGTATGGGCATCAACAACGACTTCACCCGTTTCAGGGTTCACAATTGGTTCATGCAGTGTCAGTCCAAACAGGCGACGTTCCCAGCCGAGTTTCTTGCCGGCTTTATACCGTCCGACACGAGCCATGTCATAGCGGCGCGGATCAAAGAACAACCCTTCAAATAAATTGCGGGCGCTTTCCACAGTCGGCGGTTCGCCCGGACGCAGTTTTTTATAGATTTCAACAAGTGCTTCTTCCTGTGATTCTGTCGTATCCTTTTCAAAGGTCGCCTTCAACCGTTTATCATCAAAAAACAGATCCAGGATATCGGCATTGCTCGACCAGCCCAGTGCCCGAATGAGTACCGTTACAGGAATCTTGCGGTTGCGGTCTATACGTGCGTAAACGATATCATTGGCATCGGTTTCCAATTCGATCCAGGCGCCACGGTTCGGTATTACCGTTGAATTATAAAGACGGATACCCATGGGGTCAATATCACGACCATAATATACGCCAGGAGAACGAACAAGCTGACTGACAATAACACGTTCCGCCCCATTTATAATGAATGTACCTGTATCCGTAATCAGCGGGAAATCTCCCATGAATACTTCCTGTTCCTTCAGTTCACCTGTTTCATGATTATCAAGGCGGATTTGAACACGGAGCGGCGCAGCATATGTGGTATCCCGTTCCTTGCATTCACGGATGTCATATTTTGGTTCCCCTAATTTAAAACTTTCAAAGGATAAGGACAAATTGCCCGATGCATCTTCAATAGGAGAAATGTCTTTGAATATATCCTTCAGTCCTTTTTCAAGGAACCATTCGTAAGATTTGTTCTGCAAATCCAACAGATGAGGCATCTTCAAGACCTCGTTAATCTTAGCATACGTGTATCGTGTCCTTTTACCTACTTGTACAGGTTTGAACATGCTGATTCTTCACCCCTTATAAAAGTAACCCATTATGATAATGAAGTATAAAGCATTACATAAAGCGACAAAAAAGCAAGGCTCTCAACCAAACGTGAACCTTGCTTAATTTTTGCTCTCCGGAAGCTTTCCCCCATATATCCATAATATCAATTATATTAATTGAACATTTTGCAATAAGTTATTATATCACTATGGGCATGTGATGTCAATATTTAATTTTATTATTTTTTAATGCACCCGGGCTAATGTATACTTTTTCTTCCCCTTACGGACAATAACATATTTGCCATTCGAGTTTTTATGAGGATGAACGGATTCGTCAACCGATTGGACTTTTATACCGTTGATGGTAACGGCTCCATTATTTACATCTTCCCGAGCCTGTCTCTTGGACTTGTAGATACCGGAATCGACAAGCCAGGTAACAACGTCTTTTTCTTCGTTGGATACATCCACCGTAGGCATCTTCCCAAAAGCCTGTTCCAGTTCATGTTCCGAAAGATCAGCAATACTGCCATGATACAATGCTTCCGTGATATTTTGTGCTTCCTTCAACGCTTCCGGGCTATGCACGAATCGGGTTACTTCTTCAGCAAGCCGGCGCTGTGCCAAGCGTTTTTCCGGTTCATTCTGGACAGCTTCTGCCAGAGAATTGATTTCTTCCTGACTCAGGAACGTGAAATATTTCAGATATTTGATAACATCCGCATCGTCCTGATTCAGCCAGAACTGATAAAATTCAAACGGCGATGTCTTTTCCGGATCAAGCCATATCGCCCCGCCGGCAGTTTTGCCGAATTTTGTACCATCCGATTTCAGCATGAGAGGAATCGTCAATCCGTATACTTCCACATCACTGCCGTGCATTTTATGAATCATGTCGATGCCGGAAGTAATATTCCCCCATTGGTCAGCACCACCAATTTGGAGCTGCACATCATGATTCATATAAAGATGTTCAAAATCGATTGCCTGAAGAATCTGATATGTGAATTCCGTAAAGGAAATACCTGCTTCCAGCCGGCTGGCAACTACTTCCTTCGCCAACATGATATTGATACTGAACAGCTTGCCATAATTACGTAAAAAGTCAAGCAGGTTGATCTGATTCAGCCAATCATAGTTATTTACAAAAGAAATATTGGTTTCATCGCCAAAAAGATGGCGGAACTGGGCTTTTAATTTTTCCGCATTATCATGTATTTTTTCAATCGTCTGCAGCTGCCGTTCCGTTTTCCGTCCGCTGGGATCACCAATGACACCTGTCCCGCCGCCAATGACGACATAGGGATGATGACCTGCCATGGCAAATCGCTTTAACATCATGAAAGGAATCAAATGACCAATATGCATACTGTCACCAGTAGGATCCACGCCGCAATACAACGAAATACTTTTATCTTCTGTCAGTTTGCGCAATCCTTCTTCATCCGTCATCTGATTGACAGCCCCGCGCCAAGACAATTCATCTACAATATTCATCAAATCCGCTCCTTTTTATTCATAATATATGATTATGTGTATTTATTATACCTATCAAGCCAAATCCCGTCAACGTGGGAATTTATTCATCCTTTGTCTCCATGCCGTTCCATGATGACACCCTTACGATAGGCCTTTAAAAGTGCTTTTAAATCATTAATCATCTGTTTAATCCGCTTGCCATTATCGGTATCGCCAATCATGACCCGTTTAGGCTCTAATTCGACCTGCGTCGTTTCTGAATCGATATCCGCATTAGTCATCAGGACCTGATATACATCCTTGAACGGATAATGGGCTTTAATGCGCATACCATGAGAATTGAATATAAGTGTATAGCCGGCAATCCCTGTCGAATTCTGGTAAGCTTTACAAAATCCCCCATCGATACAAATTTCTTTCCCTTCCGCACGAATCGGGCTTTCCCCTTTTTTTACTTTGACCGGTGTATGCCCGTTGATGATATGGGACTGTGGAGAATCAATCCCGAATTCATGAAGAATTTTAATACATTCTTCCTTGTCCCGGTTCAGTCGGTAATATGAATTCTGTGGTTCCTTCCACGTTTCTTTATCCGTAATATAGCTCCGTTCAAAAGTCTTAACGACCCGCCCGGACACCGGTGAATCGACGCCGCACCACATATACCACATATAATCCAGGCTATCCGTATCTCTTCGGTCGAATGCGTTGCGGGCAACATAATCTGCCATATCCATAAACGCTTTTCCTTTATAAGGCTGTCCATTAAAATAAATTTCTTTGAAACTACCATCCTCATTTAAAGGAATTCCTCCATGAAATAAGAGGTTATTATTATAACTGCGATATAATGATCCGTGGCTGTACAGAAAACGCATGTGACGCTGCAATCGTTCACTTTCCAGGAATTCCGTCCGGATATCCATCATGATGCGATGTTCCTCTTCCGATAACGTATACGGATCCAAGGGATTGACCGTAGGGAACTCCGTCGTTGTCAACGCGTATTCTTTGCCGTTCAACGTAATCGTCCCTTTTTTAATATCAATCTTATGAAACAGGAGCCGATCATCCATATTATATTCGGGATGACGAAAAATAACCTGTCCTTCCAGCTTTGACAAGATGACATTGATGGCTTTTACCATCGGTTCGATTCCATCGTCTTCATGATACTTTTCCAACGCAAATAATGCCAAGGGGCGCAAACTGATGCCATACCCGCTTTCCAGTATTTCCATATTATGATACCGGATATTATTACGCAGCACATTCGCAATGCATGCATCACTTCCTGCAGCAGCTC
>JALCDF010000012.1 GCA_022641375.1 Megasphaera sp.
ATGAGCCATACTTCCCAAAGCTACCGTATTTGCCGCGTAAGCTCCAGAAAAGTATCCGATGGCATACCCATTCGTCGCATCTTTTACCACTGTGTTTCCGTTACCGAAAGCACCACCGTTAGAAGACTCAACAACATTCCAATAACCAATAGCATTGGATTTATTTCCTGAAGCACTATTATGCATTCCTAATGTAACACTAGACTCCCCAGAAGATTCATTATTTACACCCATTGCAATGCTATATTTACCACTTGCTATATTCAGGTAGCCCAATGCATTGGAATACTCATTGCTGGCTTCATTAGATGCACCTATTGCAGTGCTCTGCAGACTCGAAACTGAATTACCCACTCCGACTCCAACGCTAGACTCCCCAGAAAGTTTATTAGCAAAACCTATTGCACTGCTACCGTTACCACCCACTTCATTCATTGAACCAACTATAGTAGCACTCCCCCCGATGGCTTGATTATAGTTGCCGATTGCAGTGCTCGATGAACCAATCGCTTGATTATCGACGCCAACTGCAGTGGCATTATAATCACCTGCACTATTACCGGTGCCAAATGCATTGGCATCATAATTACTCACCTTATTTCTACATCCGAAAGCATTCGAATAATTTCCGTTGACCGTATTATAATATCCTACTGCTGAAGTATCGATTCCTGTTGCTGTACTATTAGTCCCTTCAACAACTCCCGCAGCAAACACTGTCGAACTGGCGGCAAACACTCCACAACAAAGTAAACTCAGTACTGCCAATCTGACTTCTTTAGCCGCAGACATTCTCCGTATACTTTCCGAACTGCTGCTATGATTGTTCGCCAGTTCCGATACAACAACGTTGCAATGTCTCGTCTTACTCCAGATTACTTTAAATATCTTATTCATATACATATTCCCCTTTCCTAAAAAGAAAGAATTAACCATGAGAAGACATCTATCATCCCAAACTACAATTCAGTATGATTCCATTACCTAAACAATACTTTTATATATGTGTATTCTTTTATTGCCTAAATTTTTTCGCCAGCAACGCCACTGTCATCCCCTGCAGCCGCCCTTCCATATCATTCTGCATGGTTTCATAAAAATCACTCACAGGATATGGCGTCTTCGTAAAAGGATTCCCATTCTGCTTCTTTTCCAGACAAGGGTTGAGATGTGTCGTCGTCTCCATGGTGCTGACGATATCATAGAGTGTAATATCTCGGCTATCCCTTCCTAAACAAAATCCTCCTTTCACCCCCTGGATCCGGGTCAAGATTCCTTTTTTCACCAGCGGGCTGGTTACCTTTAGCTGATAATTTTTCGGGATGTGCATCGCTTCGGATATCTCCGCTGCCGTGGCCAAACGGTCTTTCATGGCCAAATACAATACCGTCCGTATTGCATAATCAGTCGTTATGTTGAATTGCATAGAACACCTCCGATCTGAACGGATATCGTCGTTTAACTTTGGCTAAATACCTCACTTTCGATACCGAAAACTGTATTTTAAAGTATACTTTAAAATACAATTGGACGATTTTTATCAGATTAGCCCAAAAATGATTAAATATAACTAAATCGGGCTTGAATTGTATAAATAAAAGAGATATAATGTCGATAAGAGAAAAATTAATAGAAAAAAAAGTTGTATTTTAAAGTATACTTTAAAATACAACTTATTTTTTCTATTAATCCGCTGTACTAAGCCATTTATTATCATGATACTCGCTCTAAAAACATACCCTATAAAGGATTGTTTTGCGATAAAATGGCCTCTTATAAAAATACATAATGACAATATTATACGTATATTGTTATTATGTATTCATGGGGAAGGTAATTAGTTGTTGGTTGTTAGTTCTTATAAATGCGGTTGTTGGATAACCACTTTTTAAGAACCAAGAACCGAATTTTCAACAACGAATAACTGGCTTTTCTCCTCCGCAATTGCTACTGGTGAACAGTGTCCTTGTTTTGTCCATCTTATTCGCAGACCATCCCGGTTGTTATTATAAACCGTATTTTCCGGATTATTCACATCATACGCGGAATGACCGATGAGCAGACTGTAATCCCATAATGTCTTGCCATACATATTCATCTTATCTTTGAAGATAAGCTTGTTGGCCGCCGGAGACGCTACCGTCGCAAACCGCAACGTGTTGGATTTAGAAATATTCGCAAACGAATCATCACTGTACGATTCGATGTTATTCTGTCCGGCTCTTGCCGTGGAATCCAGGATATAAATCATATCGGAATAGTTATTTTATACATATATGAATTTTTAAGTTGTTTATAGTGCTGCTATTACAAAATTATATTGACTTATGATTACCTCAAAAAAATGCGTAAGTCACGGATTCCGTCCGGACTTACGCATTTCTGCTACTCAACTTTTAATGAAAAAACCTCATTCTAATTGATATGGCAAATAAAATCTTTCACATATATCTTAATCTCTTTTTTCCTAAAAGGCCCAACGGGCACCTGCATTGACCTGCCATCTCGTCGTTAATTCGCCACCAAAATTCTTTTCCAAATCAAGATACAGATTGGTTTTATCATTCATCGCCCAATTTCCGCCTACACCAACGGTCCACCAGTTACCCCGATAATCATAGTCATGGTCATATCTGGTACCATTTTTATCTACCATATTATAACTGGTATCACCAGAAAATTCTCTGTTCCAGAAAACTTTTGCATAATAGTTACTCTTTTGATTGCCATCCAAATGACGTCCAATGGTTGTCCCTGTACGGAAAATCAAACTGTTAATACCGTCCAGTGATGCATGATTCCCCTGATTAGTCGTATAGTCATCGCCGCCCAAATGACTCCATGTCAGCTGGACCTGTGGTTCAATATACCATCCATTGTTTCCCATCATCTTTTTACGCCCATATTCTGCCGATGCACTATAAAACCAGCTGTCTGTATCTGCCCGTTCCGGGAAATCCCCATACAGATTAAAGTCTCCTCTGGCCTTGCCTACTTTGGCTACCAAATCCAGATAATGTCCCTTTTGATATAAATTTGTATTATAGAATGTCAAGGCATCCGCAATATTATCAACATCTGCATCAACACCTCGATATGTATTACTTCCCATCGTATGGTTAAATGCGATGCCGGTAAACTGCTTCATGTCTTTGGTATCTTTTGTCTTCTTATCATATCCCAGTTGGAACATACTATATTTGCCATCTTCTAAATAGCTGCCATTGCCTCCTTGTTCACCATGCCGATAACGAGCCCAGATTCCCTGTGTGTTTTCATTATCTCGCAATTCACCCAACCGTTTCAGGAGATTATCTTGTTCATTAAATAGCCAGCCATAGCGGGATTCGGCCATGCCAATATTGGCAATCCCATTATATGTAGGTGTCGGTTCCGGATCAGGTGTCGGATCTACCGTCAAATACCAGTTTTTAGAACCTGTCGGTACATTTTCATATCCCGTCGGATCCACATCCGTAATCATTCCCTTATAGGCAAACATGCCGCCATTTCTTACGTTAGCACTGGCTTCAAAAGTAGCCCCCGGGGTCGCACTGCTGTCTTTTACGAGCAGGACATACCCCTCCGTCGCTTTGGTTGCACTGTGATCCACTACATCAATCGTATACGCACCACTGCTGCTATCTGTAATATAGAGTTTATCACTGCTGGTCAGGACATCCCGATTATCAGCGCTGTTCTGTAGATTTGTATTAAACAGAAGCGTACCGCCACCACCGGTCAAATTCTTGGTGGTGATGGTTCTGTCGGGGGTAAGGTCCGTATTGTTGTTAGTAAAGTCCACCACACCATCGCTGGTCAGTTTCAGAGTGTCCAGATTACTGTCATTTGTTACGTACCAGTGGGAACTATTGGTTACGTCCAAGGTTGTGGCCCCTAGGTTACTATCATTGATATAACCTTGCAAATAGGAATCGGCATCATTCAGGCTAAGTTCTGTAGCTGATGCATAGTCAACCTGATTATGTCCGCTAATTATGTTGCCTATCATTTGGGTTGTGCCATCTGCAGTTAAGGTATTGACGTTGACGGTACCACGGAAATTTCTGATGGAGCCGTCGATAGAGGTTGTTCCCGTACCGTGTATTTCTATATCGCCGTCGCCGCCATTATAGTTTTTAATAACATACATCGGCGCAGTTAATTTAACATTAGTGGCATAAATGCCAATGGTACCCGCATTAGACTGCAGGGCAACGCCATTAGTAGCAGTTACCGACACATCACCCAGCCTGTTGGTGGCTGTACCAAGATTATTAACGCCGGCATTATCAAAGAGAGCTTGTTCCCAATCTGACGTACCGCTATAAATACCAAGCATTCCGGCTGTTATATTTACGTTGCCGGCCAGCACGTTGTTTACGCCATATTCATAGCTGATGAGGCCATAATTCGTCGCATCGATCACGAGGCCTTCTCCTGCATTGCTGCCGGTATAAATATTATTAACGCTGAGACCTGCGGTGTTCCCTTTATAGGAAGAAATCCCCTCTATGGCCTTAATATTAATATTGGTAGCATAAATATCATTTTCGCCGCCCCAGACACTGAGAATACCGGTGCCCACCCTGCCATCATTAGTGCCTTTGATGGTAAGATTCTGGGTATAATGGGTGCTATCACCGATATTGACGATAGATTTGTGGTACGGAGAGTTAATATTGGCATTAGAACGAATACCGGTATCATTATATTCAATAGTAATATTGTTGGCATAGACATTAACCACGCCATCTTGAGTAGAGCCGCCTAGAGCGTTAATACCCACAGAACCACTGCCGCCGTTGAGGTTAAGGGTAGCATAGGGATCGGCGGCGGTGCCGATATTGACCGTGGTACCATTGGCAGAAATCGTATGGCGGGTGAGATCACCTGCTGCCAGGCACACACTGGCATCATTCAGTCCCCAGAAGGCGCAGCCGCAGGCCAATCCGAGAATAATTTGTCGTTTTTTTGTTAGTAATTTTTTTTGCATTTTATACCTCACTAGGTGTTTAGTTTATTTAAAGGCCAAGGCGACATGGGCTGTAAGACCATCATATGAAAGGCCATGGTATTCTTTGCGAAGCAGCAAGATGCTTTTGCAGGTCTTGAAGAAAATCTCAATATCCCAGCGCTTGCCGTAGATGCGTATGATGTCTTCCTCGTCCAGATTCATATCCGTACAAATCAGCGCAAGCCAATCTTTGCGATTATTGCGATTACGCACGCAGACAATCCTGGCATCAACCATCTGTCCGTCCGTACTGTCCTGTTGTATCTTTACAGGGCCGGACAGAAGATATCGTGACCGGCCACGGCGTTTGCCTGCAATGGATCGCCTGTCAGGCTTGCCGGAAGGGCCAAGGATGTTCTTGTCTTTGGCCGAGGAAAGTAATGAGAAATTGACAGGCAGGTAAGATATAGTATCTTCAAGGAACCATGTTGATTTTTACTGTGGGAAGTTTGAATTAGTTATATAATATCATATTTTATATTTTTTGTCATTAAATAGTACTTTTATGTACTTATTTTATATATATACGTATTTTTTAGTAATTTAGAGTGCTTGTCTTATTAACTATCGGTTCCAGTGATATCTCCTCCTGATTATCCGGAAAATGATTCATTTTTGCTGTCCTGCTATTTGACAACAAACCCAAAAAGACGGCGGTTCATTGTATTTTTACAACGAACTACCGTCTTTTTCATATCTATTCATTTGTTAACTACATTCTTCAGCGTCCCGCTTCGATTATCCGGCTCCAGGCATTGGCCACGTCAGCAAATTCTTCCAGGCTGAAGGTTTCGCCTCTGCGCTGACCGTCTATACCGGCTTCGGTGAGGATACGGGCTACGTCTTCTTTGCCGAGTCCCGTTGATTTCAGGGTATTGGCAAAGGTCTTGCGCCGCTGGCCGAAGGCTGCTTTGACGACTTGGAAGAAGCGTTTTTCTTCCGTTACGTGGACCGGCGGTTCTTTGCGCACGTCCATGGATACGACTGCCGAGGTGACTTCCGGTGCCGGCATGAATGCATGCGGCGGGATTTCAAACAGCAGATGCGGTTCTGTATAGTACTGGACCGATACCGACAGGGCCCCGTATATTTTACTGCCCGGGCCAAAGGTCATGCGTTCCGCTACTTCTTTTTGTACCATGACGACGATTTTTTCGATAGGCAGGCGTTGTTCCAACAGCTTCATGATAATCGGCGTCGTAATATAGTACGGCAGGTTGGCACAGACGGTAAAGGGCTGATGGTTCATCGTTTCTTCGATGTCGATGCGCATGATATCGCCATGTATGATGCGCACGTTATCATAATGTTCCAGGGTCTTATCCAATACGGGCAGCAGTTTGTCATCCAGTTCGACTGCAGTGACGTCTGCTCCCGTTTCGGCCAATCCCTGCGTCAGGGTACCGATACCCGGGCCGATTTCCAGTACCGGTGTACCTACGGTCAAATCAGCCGCATCGGCAATATCATCGACGACATCGCGGCGTATCAGGAAATTCTGGCCTAATTTTTTATTCATGCGCAATCCGAACCGCTTGACGATATAGCGGACTACTTCGGGATTGGACAAATCAACTTCTTTCACTATCGTTCACCTCATCTATATCAGTAACAGCCTGATTCCATTCCGCACGGGTTACGCCGTAATGGTTCAGCCGTTTTAAAAACTGTTTGGCATTGCCGTAGCCGATGCCCAGTCGGGCACCGACGGCAGCCCGGCGGTCGGCCGCATCGGACGTCCCGTTCAGGCGTGCTGCCAGCAAATCCTGTATCGTAAAAATATTCTGTGGTTCGAATACGACACAACGCGTCTTAGCCAACGCAGCACGAATGGCTTCGGGCGATGCCTGTTCCACTCCCAAATCATTGTTGGCAATGGCATCCTTGCGGGGGATGAAGGCATGTTTGGCCTGCGGGAATCGTTCCGTCAGATATTTGCGGATTCGTTCGCCGGCACTGTCCGGGTCGGTCAGGATGATGATGCCCCGTTTTTCATAGGCACAGCGAATCTGTTCTATCGTAGCCGGACGCAGGTTAAATCCATCGGTCGTAATCATATCGACATCGATATGGCTGGCCCGGATACGGGCCACGTCGGACCGTCCTTCGACAATCAGGACTTCTTTAATCATGAGTCCCTCCCCGGCGGTGGTCATCAATATATTTAGCGGCACTGAGGACGGCCAGTACATTGTGTTCAAATACGATGCCGCCCTGCAGATAAATCATATAGGGTTCCCGGATAGGACCGTCTGCCGACAGTTCGATGGACGAACCCTGGACAAAATCACCGGCAGCCATGATGATTTTATCGGCATAACCCGGCATGTCATCGGGGATAGGCGTCACATGGGCATCTACCGGTGAGAAAGACTGGATGCCCTGACAGAAGAGGCACATGTTCTTTTCATTTTCCAGATAGATGGTCTGGATCAGGTCGTAGCGGGGTTCTGCCGGCAGCGGGGATACTTTGAAGCCCATTTTAGAGAAAACGGCAGCTGCAAAAACGGCCCCTTTGATGGCCTGCGCCGTCACATGGGGCGCCATGAAAAATCCCTGAAAAAAGAGACGATAGCCAGCAGCATAGGACCCCAGTTCGGTCCCCAGTCCCGGTGCCGTCAGGTAATCGGCAGCCGCATCGACCAGTTCTGCTTTACCGGCAATATAACCGCCGGTCGGGGCAATGCCGCCGCCGGGGTTCTTGATGAGCGAACCGGCGATGATATCGGCACCAACTTCCAATGGTTCTTCTTCGGCAGCGAATTCACCGTAACAATTATCAACGAAACAGATTGTCTGCGGGCTGGCTTGTTTGACCGCCCCGACGATGGCACGGATATCGGAAATCTTCAGTGAAGCCCGGGTGCTGTAGCCGCGGGAACGCTGGATGAGCACCAGTTTCGGTTTCTTTTCGCCGACCTTGGCTGCAATCCCTTCCAGATCATAGGTGTTATCTTTCAAGGGGACTTCATCGTAGAGGACACCCTTTGATTTCAACGAATGGGCGGTTTCATGCGCATAACCGATGACGCTCTGCATCGTATCATACGGCATACCGATGAGGGACATGAGGGTATCGCCGGTCTGCAGCAGCGCACAGAGCACCGTTGCCAGGGCGTGGGTGCCCGATACGAAATGAGGCCGCACGATGGCTTTTTCCGCTTTAAATACGGAGGCAAATACTTCATCCAGTTTTTCCCGGCCCATATCACTGTATCCATATCCGGAGGTACCGGCAAACTGGTACGAAGAAATTTGTGCGTCTTTATAGGCTTTCAATACTTTTTCCATGTTGTGCAGGCAAATCGTGTCAATGCGTTCGAACTGGCTGCGGCAGTCCGCCATTGCTTCCTTGCGAATCGTTTCCAAATCAATAGACAAAATTCCAGATCCTTTCTTGTCAGACAATCTCTATTCAGTAACTATGTATCTATTCTTATATATGCGTGAAATACGCCCGGCTGTCAGCAATGACCGCCTGTGCCAGTGCTTCTTCATCAGCATAGGCATCTTTTTCATACCAATGGACATAGGGCATCCGTTTGAACCACGTCAGCTGGCGTTTGGCAAACCGGCGCGTACGGATTTTGATGCGTTCGACAGCGTCGTCCTGCGCCATCCGCCCTTGTATGCAGGCTGCCAGTTCTTCGTAACCGATGGCCTTCATGGCCTGGCAGTCCGGTGCTACGCCGGCTGCCAGGAGGCGCCGTACTTCATCGAGCCAGCCGGCCGCCATCATCAGATCGATGCGCTTCTCGATCCGGTCATAGAGGACCGGCCGCGGCAGGGACAGCCCGATGACATACGTATCATATACGAGATGGCGGGATTTGCCGGAACGGACGAAGGCTTCCCCTTCGCCGGCTTCGATCGCGGCGATGAGGCGGTTCAGGCGGTGTGAATTGGCAAACAATTCGTGCCAGTCCTGCGGTTCCCAATGGGTATGCTCCCGTATATAAGACTGTAATTCGTCTTCCGTAGATGCGGCGATGCGCGCACAGGCCCGGTCCCGGGCTGCCGCATCCATCGGCGGCGCACTGAAATCATAGCCTTCCACAAAAGACTGCACATACAATCCCGTACCGCCGACGAGCAGCGGCATATGCCCCGTTGCTGTCACCTGCTGCACCGCTGCCGCGGCATGGCGGCAGAACGCTGCGGCGGACCAGGCATCGCCGGGATCGGCCACATCGATCAGATAATGCGTATAGCGTGCCAGTTCAGCCGGCGACGGCTTGGCCGTACCGATATCCATATGACGGTATATCTGATAGGCATCACCGGATATGATATCCCCGTGAAACGCATCGGCAACGGCAAAGCTGAGGGCCGTCTTGCCCACGGCGGTCGGTCCGATGATGGCAATCAATTTTTCCATTTCATATATCACACTCCAATACGGCATATCCTATGCGGCTATATGTTCCGCCATATAGTGTAACGTCCGGGAAGTCTTTCGTCAAGGTGCGGAAATCCCGTCCTTTGATGACGACGCGCCGCCGGGCCTTGCGCAGCGCCTGTTCAATCCGCTGCGGTGTCAGCGGATCATGGTCCATGATGGCCCGCACGGGATAGAACTGGCTGCTCGTCTCCACGGGCCGGTGGAACATGGGGTCAAAATACAGGATATCATACGACGGTGCATCGCTTGCATCCAGATACGTGCCGTAATCTCCGCAAGTCAGGGAAATGCGCCGCAAGGCTGCCGTCACGTCGGCATAGTCATGGACAAACCGGCTGAATCCCCAACCCGTCACGGCTGCCACCAACGGCGAGATTTCCAAGGCCTGTACGACCGAACCCGCCGGCAAGGCAAACGAGGCCACCAGGGTATCAGCTCCGAACCCGCAGGTACAGTCGAGGAAACGTACCGGTTCCCGGGCGCCCAGCGCTTCTATGAAATGATCTGTCATCCCCTGCCGGATATGCTGGATGCGCAGTTCAGCCATATTGAGGTTGAAATAGTGTGTTCCTTCAGGCCGGACGATCTGCGGTCCCCGCGTCGTATAGATGAGGAAATCGTCCCCGCAGGCCGTCCGGATCTGTTCCGTAGTCCGTCCGTCCCGCGGTACATATACGGCACCGATGGACGCGGCCCACGCTGCCGCTTCCGCCTGCAGCACGGCTTTGGCCTTCAGCGACGGAATCACATATATCATGCCGCTGCTCATGTCCGTTTAAATAATTTAGCCAGTTCATCGGGGGTGAACCGTACGATAATCGGCCGGCCGTGCGGGCATACATACGGCTTATCCGTATGGAACAAGTCTTCCAGCAGCTGTTTCATCTGGCGTATATTCAGCGTGTCACCGGCTTTAACCGCGCCGTGGCACGACAAATAGGCCAGGGACCGATGCCGCAGCGTCGCTTTATCGATATGGGTATCTTCCCGCAGCGCCAGGCAGATATCCTGAAGAGACCCGGCAATATCGCCGGTCGGCAGATCCGCCGGTGCTTCTTCGATACGCAGTGCCGTCGGACCCGCTTCGGAGTAGGCATAGCCAAGATCCGCAAAGACATCCTTCTGTTCCGTGAGCAGCGTCATATCCGCTTCGTCCATTTCAACGAATTCGGCTGTCAGCAGCTGCTGGCTCGGCATTTTTTCGACCCGCTTGCAGAAACGGTCGTAGCGGATCCGTTCGTGGGCCGCATGCTGATCGACGATATACAGGTCCTGTCCTTTTTTGGCAATGATAAAGCAATCCGCCACTTCCCCCAGGGGAATGAACACATCTTCATCACCGTCAAAGGTAATGGCCGGTACTGCCGGTGCTGCGGCCGGCCCTGATACAGCCGGTGCTGCCGGGGTTTCCAGCGCTGTATGGAACTCGTGCATCTGCGCCGGTGAATAGTTATTGGGCGTATAGGCTGTCCCGGCCGGTTCATTCATCATCCCCCGCGAATGCGACGGATAAGAGCCGGCAGCCGGAACTGTCCGTTCCGGACGGCCTGCAGCCGCATCCGGTTCGGCAAACGGCAGTGCCGTCGTCGTCATCGGTGTCACTGCTGTCTGTTCATTCAATTCCAGCTGCTGTTCTTTTTTTTCTATGGTATCGATCTGCCGGTGGTTAAAATCCACATTGGTCGCGATTTGTTCCGGCTTTTCCTGATCGACGAGCGCCGTCACGATGCTATGATACATGGCCCGGTACACGCTCTGTTCATCGGCGAATTTGATTTCCGTCTTGGCCGGATGGACATTGACATCGACAGAAGCCGGATCCATATGGAGATGGATGACCGCGAAGGGATACCCCGACTTGGGCAGCATGGCATGATAGGCATTGTCCACGGCTTTGAACATGAGGGGATTGTGGATCATGCGGAAATTGACGATACACGTCTGCCAGGCCCGCGAGCTCTTGAGGACCGACGGTTTGCCAATATATCCTTCAATGGTAATACCGTTATCGTCATAGGAAATGGGGAAAATTTCTTTAGCTGTAGACGCTCCGTAAATATTGGCAATGGTTTCTTTCAAATCGCCGCCTCCGCCGGTATGGATCGTCGTACGGCCGTTATTGATAAAGGTAAACTCGATAGCCGGATGCGCCAGTGCCAGTTTAGTAATCATTTCACTGATACGGGAACTTTCCGTCCGTTCGCTCTTGAGGAATTTCCGCCGTGCCGGCGTATTATAAAACAAATCACTGACTTCCATCGTCGTCCCTGCCGGTGCGCCGGCCTGATCTTCGCTTATGATGCGGCCGCCGTCCAAAATGATATGGACAGCAAATTCCGCATCGGCCTGCCGGGTCGTAATCTGCATGTGGGATACAGCGGCGATACTGGGAACGGCTTCGCCGCGGAATCCCAGAGAACTGATGGCGAAGATATCTTCTACCGATGATATCTTGCTGGTCGCATGGCGGACGATGCATTTATGGGCATCTTCGGCACTCATGCCGCAGCCGTTATCGGTGACCCGCATATAAGACTGGCCGCCGTCGGCGATTTCCGCTTCAATGGCCGTCGCTCCGGCATCGATGGCATTTTCTACCAGTTCCTTGATGCACGAAGCCGGCCGTTCGACGACTTCGCCGGCAGCGATTTTATTACACGTTGCTTCATCCAGTACATTGATGATAGAACTCATGGCATTCCGCTCCCTTTCTTCGCTTCGTTCTGTAAGCCGTACAGAAATGAAATGGCCTCTATCGGTGTCATGCTGGTCACATCGACAGATAACAATTTATCTACGACCGGACTGGTGAACAGGCTGTCCTCAGCGGCCGCCGGCTGCGGCGCTGCCGCTGTCGTCGTCACCACCGGTGCGCCTTGGGATTCCAGTTCCGCCAGGATGACATCGGCTCGTTTCAACAGGCTTTCCGGCAGGCCCGCCAGACGGGCTACGTGCAAGCCGTAGCTCTTATCGGCACCGCCGGGGACGATACGCCGCAGGAATTTGATGTTCTTTCCCCGTTCCTTGACGGCTACGGTATAATTCTTTATCTTATCGGAGTCATCCGCCATGGCGATGAGCTCATGGTAGTGCGTCGCAAATAAGGTCAGGGCATGAATATGGCCGAGGCAGTATTCGATGACCGCCCGGGCAATGGACATACCGTCAAAGGTGCTCGTACCGCGGCCGATTTCATCGAGGATGAGCAGGCTGCGTGCCGTCGCATGTTTGAGGATATATGAGACTTCCTTCATTTCCACCATGAACGTACTCTGGCCGGTCAATATATCATCGCTGGCCCCGATCCGCGTAAATATGCGGTCGACAGGGCAAATGGATGCAGACCGCGCCGGAATGAACGAACCGGCCTGAGCCATGAGGACCAATACGGCAACCTGGCGCATATACGTCGATTTGCCGGCCATATTAGGCCCCGTGATGACCAGTACTTCATGATCATGATGATTCAGGAGCGTATCGTTGGGGACAAACAATTCGCTCTTCAGATACCGTTCGATAATAGGATGACGGCCGTCCTTGATCCGGATGACCTGATCCCGGTTCAATTCCGGACGTATATAATGATTATCATAGGCCGCACAGGCCATACTATACAGGCAGTCTACGCGGGCGATGGCCCGGGCCGTCGCCTGCATGGCCGGGATATAGGCCTGGATATCCTTTCGGATCTGTCCGAATAGTTCGTATTCCAGTGCCAGCATCCGTTCCTGCGACGTGAGCACTTTGACTTCGAATTCTTTCAGTTCCGGTGTAATATACCGTTCGGCATTGACCAGTGTCTGTTTACGAATATAATAATCTGGGACGGGTTTGGTATTGGCATGAGAAATTTCGAAATAATAGCCAAAGACCTTAGTATAGCCGATTTTCATCTTGATACCGGTCTTTTCTTTTTCCTTTTCTTCCATTTCCTGCAAATAGGCATGGCTGTTCACCGCAATCGCCCGGATTTCGTCCAGGTCCTGCGAGTATCCGTCCCGGATGACGCCGCCGTTGCGGATGACGACGCCGGGATCGTCTTTGATGGCCCGGCATAGCAGCGTATACACTTCATCATGCGTCTGCAGCCGGGTATTCAGCCGCTGCAGCAATTCTGCCGACGTCTGCGACAGGATTTCTTTGAGCTGGGGAATCACTGCCAGCGATTCCCGCAACGCCACTAAATCTTTAGGACTGACCGTACCGGTTTCGATCCGCGTCAGGATCCGTTCAAAATCGTATATCCGGTCCAGCACATCCGACAAGTCCTGCCGTATGATTTCATGATCCAGGATATCCTGTACGGCATCCTGCCGCAATACGATATCGGAAATGCGCAGCAGCGGCGCTTCCAGCCATTTGCGCAGCAGCCGGCCGCCCATCGCCGTATTCGTCCGGTCGAGGATGTCCAGCAGGGTACCCTTGCGACCGCCGTCACGGACATTCTGCGTCACTTCCAGATGATGCAGGCTGGCCGCGTCGATGACGAGGCTGCGGTCGTTGTCGATACGCTGCAATGAATTGATATGGGAAATATCGGACTGCATGACATCTTCGACATAGGTCAGGAGAATGCCGATACACGTTCCGGCCTGTCCGGCAGCAGCAAAGTCTTCCTTGGGGAAATATCCGGCCGCTTTTTCACGGTAATCCACTTCATCGTCAGCATCAAACGCCGTCACGGTACACTGCGACATATGGCTGCGCAGATATTCCAGCACGGCGTCCATGGACTGTTCCATCGCGGAATAAATGATTTCACTGGGCTGATAAACCGACAATATATCAAATATACTGTCTTCCATGGCCGTGGCAGCACAGACAGACCACAGGCATTCACCGGTGGTCACATCCATGAGAGCTATGGAAATCAATTCATTCTTTTCGGTCAGGCAGCCGATATAGTTATTCTTTTTCGACGCTACGGCATTTTCCAGCGTAATGGTCCCCGGCGTAATCACTTTGATGATTTTCCGCTTGACCAGCCCTTTGGCCAGTTTGGGGTCTTCCATCTGTTCGCAAATAGCTACTTTGTACCCCTTCTGGACCAGCCGTTCGATATACGTATCCGCCGAATGGAACGGTACGCCGCACATGGGTACCTTTTCTTTATTGGCGCCGGCCCGGCCGGTCAGGGTCAGGTCCAGCTCCCGCGATGCCGTCAGGGCATCTTCAAAAAACATTTCATAAAAGTCACCCAGGCGGAAAAACAGTATTTTATCCGGGCATTGTTCTTTGACTTCCAAGTATTGCCGCATCATGGGAGTCTGTTTGACTGTATCGACCAACATATCCTCCTTTAACGGACAAGATGCCCTTTCAATACCCAGGTCTGTCCCTTGTCCACCGCAACGGGTACCGTATCACCGATGGATACGGAGCCGTCATTTTCCCATATAATCATTTTATTCCCTGTCGTCCGTCCGAACCAATGATTCTTATCATTTTTCGTCGGTCCTTCAACGATGACGTCATATACATCGTGTTCCATAGCCTGATTCTTGGCCAGGCTGTATATGTTCTGCACATCCATGAGGCGCCGCAGCCGGCGGCTCTTTTCATCCTGCGGAATCTGATTCGGCATGGTCGCCGCCGGTGTCCCCGTGCGCGGTGAATAGATGAACGTATAGGCCATATCGTATTGGACTTGTTTCAGCAGATCCAGCGTTTCCTGGAACATCGCTTCCGTTTCACCGGGAAATCCTACGATGATATCAGTCGTCAGGACCAGGTCGGGAATCCGCTTCCGGGCATAGTCGACGAGTTCATTATACTTTTCTACCGTATAGCCGCGGTTCATTTTTTTCAACAGTTCATCAGAGCCGCTTTGTATGGGCAGATGCATGTGATTGACGACTTTGGAGCATTCGGCGATAGCGTCGATGACGGCGAAGTTCATATCCTTCGGATGGCTGGTCATATACCGCACCCGTTCGATGCCGTCTATGTGGTCTACGGCCCGCAGCAGTGTTGCGAAGTCCGTACCGTCCTTAAGGTCGAGGCCATAGGAGTTTACATTTTGTCCCAGCAGGGTGATTTCTTTATATCCTTCGGCAGCAATCCCTTCGATTTCTTTGACGATATCCGCCACGGGACGGCTCACTTCACGGCCCCGGACGTACGGAACGATGCAATAGGTGCAGAATTTATTGCAGCCGTTCATGATGGGGACCCAGGCAAAGAACTTCTGGAACCGCTTCGTCGGCAGTTCATGAAACGCCGGCAACGCCATATCGGCAGCCATATAATGATCAGAACGATGCTGCCGTTCTTTGATGAGTTCCACCAGTTTATGGATATTATGGGTACCGATGACCAGATCGATATGCGGCGCCCGTTCAAACAATTTATCTTTCCATTCCTGCGCCATGCAGCCCGTCACGGCAATGATCAAATCGGGATTGCGGGTCTTCAGATGTTTCAGTTCGCCGATTTTGCCCAACGTCTTGCCTTCCGCCGTTTCGCGGACGCAGCACGTATTGAGTAAAATAACATCGGCGATATCCTTGTCATCAGTCATATGATAGCCCAGTTCTTCCAACTGGCCGGCATATCGTTCGCTGTCACTTTCATTCATCTGACAACCGTAGGTCTGTATAAAATAAAAACGATTTCCAAGTGCATCCATACTCTCTATCTCTCCATTTTCATATATCATTTTAATCATATTATCTTATTAGGGTTTTATAGTATAGTTTATCATAGATAGCTGGCCTTAAGCAAGTATACCGGAACCGAAGAAAGGTAATTTTATACACGATTCCCCCCGGCAAACCAATATCACCCCAGGCCGGTCTATTGCTATTTCATCAAAAGTTCCGTATACTAATACTCAGTGAGGAGTTGGTACGAATGTCAAGAAAAAACAGACGGAAGAAAAACAATGCCCAGCCGGAATCACCGGATGCGGCGCAAGAAAAAAAAACAGCCCCCGAAAATGAAAATATTGGGCCTATGAGTAAATGGAAAGAAAAATATTTTACCTTCCACGGCCGCATGAGCCGCAGGGAATATATCCAGGATACGGTTCTCGCCATCATCTATTGCCTGTTCATCGCCATGTTGTTCTTTTTATCCGGACGAGATCCGAGCGGCCCGAACAGCTTCAATTATTTATCATTAGGTATCCTGCTGGTCATTCCTACAGTCTGGCTACTATTATCCATCAACATCCGCCGCTGGCATGATTTGGGCAGACGAGGCTATTTTTTATGGATCAATCTGTTTTGCCTGTGTATCCCCGTGCTCTATATTTTCCTGCTGGCATATCTATGCTATAAAAAAGGGACGCCCGGCGCGAACCAGTTCGGTTCGGACCGTCTGCATCCGTAACATACAAAACTCCTGGTAACATGGCAACGTTACCAGGAGTTTTGTGTTATTTATGAAGGATAGAGGTATGTGTTATTTACGATATTTGTTGACGAATTTAGTCATCCGTTTCAATGCTTCCTGAATGGTTTCCATGCTGGCTGCATAGGAAATACGGACGAACCCTTCACCACTTTCACCAAAAGCAGTGCCCGGTACTACGGCAACTTTTTCTTCCTGAACCAGTTTTTCACAGAATTCAGCAGAAGTCATGCCCGTGCAACGGATATCCGGGAAGATATAGAAAGCTCCTCTTGGTTCAAATACAGGCAGACCCATGTCGCAGAGGCCTTTATAAATTACTTTGCGGCGGCGGTCATATTCCTGACGCATAGATTCTACTTCAGCATCACAGTCTTTCAATGCGGTGATACCACCGAACTGAGCCTGTGTATTCGCACACATGATTGCATATTGATGGAGTTTAAGAACCGGTGCCAATGCTTCGCGCGGAGCGCAGATATAGCCGAGACGCATGCCTGTCATGGCCCATGCTTTGGAGAAGCCGTTGAATACGATTGTGCGTTCACGCATATCCGGTAATGCTGCGAAGGACGTGAATTTAACATTATTGTAAACCAGTTCGCAATAAATTTCATCGGTCAATACGACCAAATCATGTTCTTTCACGAATTGGGCAATCGGCATCAATTCTTCTGCCGTCATCATCGTACCGGTCGGGTTATTAGGATAGCCCAATACCAACGCTTTTGTCTTCGGTGTTACAACTTTTTTCAATGATTCTACCGTTACTTTGAAATCATCTTTCGGGTATGTCGGTACCGGTACCGGTGTGCCGCCGGCTAATTCAACAGCTGCCGGATAAGCAACATATGCCGGATCCGGAATGACGACTTCGTCGCCCGGTTCGATCAATGCCAATAAGGACATTGCCAGACCTTCGGATACACCGACGGTAACCAGGATTTCATCTTTCGGATCATAATCAACAGCATAATGCGCTTTGAAATATTTAGCAATTTCTTCACGTAATTCGATCATACCGGAATTAGCGGTATAGCTGGTTTCTTTTGCATCCAGGCTTTTCTTCATGGCATCCAGTACTTTATCCGGTGCCGCAAAGTCCGGTTCGCCGATACTCAGTGACAATACACCTTTGACCTGTGCTGCAATATCAAAGAATTTGCGAATACCCGACGGTTTGATCTGTTTTACATTCGAAGCAATTTTACTATCCCAATTCATACAAAACACCCACCTTATCAAAATAATCACTCATATACAACAACTATTATTCCGTACGCTCCACCATATCAGTGTGCGCTATTTACAATTACAATATACCACATTTGCATGAATTTGAAAATATATATTTTATACTCCTATTTATTGTAAATATGTTGCTAACTCCTGCTGAATTGAAAAATGTTTAAGATTATTTTTTCTCCACCTCTACAGGATAAATTATTTCCACATCATTCTTTAAAATAATATCTCGTATGATATTAAATCATCGTTAAAGCGATTTTATATTTTTTTTACATTTTTCCGTGAACCGTTTCCGACAGTGCCTTGACGGGTGTCCTTTTTTAGTGTACATTGAATTCATCAACTTTATTTATATATCTTATGAACTATGCAATATACATCGAGGTACTCGTATGACTCCTGATATATCTGCCCATGATCCGGTAAAGGATATCGGCAAAACACTCAAACGCATCCGTTTCGAACGCAACCTGACGCTGGAAAATGTTTCCGAAGCGACCGGTGTCAGCAAGGCCATGCTGGGCCAGATTGAACGGGGTGCTTCCAATCCGACTATATCTGTCTTATGGAAAATCGCCAAGGGACTGCAAATTTCCTTGTCGACATTACTGAATGAACCGGTGCAGCAGTATCGCCCTGTCAATATCTTACAAGATTTGAAACCGGTATATGACGAAAATCAGAAAATGATTTTATACAATTTATTTCCCTTCAATCCCGTCAGCGGCTTTGAATATTTCTATATCATCCTGGAACCCGGCGCCGTCCATCATTCGGATCCGCACCGTAAATCCGTCGAAGAATATATCGTCGTCACCGAAGGTGCACTCACCCTGCGCGTAGGCGAACAGGAATTCCTGCTCACGGCACCGGCAAAAATCAATTTCCATTCCAACGTGCCCCATATGTACGCCAATTATACGCAGCATCCTGTTATTTTCCAAAATATTATGAAATATTAATTTGTTTAATTCGAGGTTACCTATCTTATGAAATATCGATTGATGTTACTGGCTGCCGCCCTTTTTTGGGGCGGCGCTTTCGTCGCCCAGCGGGTCAGCACGGACACGATGGGCCCGTTCGCTTTCAATGGGCTGCGCTTCTGGCTCGGTGCCGTGGTCATCACGCCTATCGCGTTGTGGATGAGCCGTTACAGCCATACCCGGACTTATCCCCGGCTCCCTCATATTCCCCTGCCCGTCGCTTGTATCATCCTGGGCAGCGTATTATTCACCGGTGCTGCCTTTCAACAGGTAGGCATCATTTATACGACCGCCAGCAAGGCCGGTTTCATCACCGCCCTGTATATTGTTTTCGTACCGTTCCTGGGGCTGTTCCTGCACAATCCGCTGCGCCTGTCCCATGTCACCGGCTGTTCCGTCGCCCTGATTGGGCTTTACTTATTTGCCTTTCACAGTGACGGACAACCCATCAATTTCGGCGATATCCTGGAACTCATCGGTGCCGTGTTCTGGACGGCTCATATCTTACTGATTGGCCGCCTGGCTCCTTATTTTTCCGGTATCGCCTTGTCTATCGGCCAATTTTTAGTCTGCGGCGCATTGAACTTCATCGCCATGATACTCGTATCTGAACCGTTGAGCTGGGCCGTCATCACGGCATCCGCCGTCCCGCTCCTGTATTGCGGCATCTTGTCCAGCGGTGCCGGTTTTACCCTGCAGGTCCTGGCCCAGAAGAAAGTCCCCCCGACAGAGGCGTCTTTATTATGCAGCTTTGAAATGATTTTCAGTGCCCTGGCAGCGTTTCTCTTTATCGGCGAAATAATGACCCAGCGGGAATTCATCGGCTGTATCCTCATGTCCATCGGAATCTTCGCAGCCCAGATCCCCAGCCGGATCGTATTCTCCTTATATCCGGTCCACAAACAAGAATAATCGCACCACTTCGTGAACTATCCGCCATCAGTTATTGCTGATGGCTTTTTCACACCCCAAAAAGGTTCCTCCGGGATAATCCGACAACTTGTCTGTTATCTCCGTAAGGAACCTTTTATGATTTTCCATATTATTTTCTTTTTCTCGCCAGTACTTTTTTGACGGCCACCACGATGTCATCACCGCTCAGCCCGTATGCCCGCAGTAATTCATCAGGCCAGCCCGATTCACCGAAACGGTCTTTGATGCCTACCAGTTCCACGGGAACGCAGCAATGCTGACATAGCAGTTCGCAGATTGCGCCGCCCAGTCCGCCTATCCGTTGATGTTCTTCACAAATGACGGCAGCCCCGGTCTTAGCTGCACAGGCCAGCAGCGTCTTTTCATCCAGTGGTTTCACGGTATGTACATTTACGACCTGCGCCGAAATCCCTTCGCCCGCCAGTATGTCCGCTGCCTTCAGCGCTTCATGGACCATCAGCCCGTTGGCGAACACGGATACATCCGTTCCTTCCCGGAATACGGCCGCCTTCAGCAAATCAAACGGCGTATCTTCCTGCGTAACGATAGCTGCCGGATTGCGTCCGAACCGCACGTATGTCGGCCCATGGACGTCATATACAGCCATGGTTGCCTTATAGGTTTCCCGCCAATCGCAGGGAACGATGACCATCATGTTCGGAATGCAGCGCATGAGGGCCACATCTTCCAATGCCTGATGCGTCGCCCCGTCAGGGCCGACGGAAATGCCGGCATGGGCACCGCCTAATTTGACATTCAGGTGATTATAACAAACGGTATTCCGTATCTGTCCCCAGGCCCTGCCGGCGAGAAACACGCCGTAGGTAGAGATATACGGTACCAGTCCGGCCAGGGACATGCCCGCCGCCGTACCGACCAGATCCTGTTCGGAAATGCCGACATTTAAATATTTATCCGGATATTGTTCACGAACCCATTCCGTCCGCGTCGATTTAGCCACATCGGCATCCATGACGATGACTTCCTCATGAGTGCGGCACAGTTCCAGTAAGGCTTTCCCATAGCCGTCGCGCATAGGCACTCGTTCCATCATAGCACCTCCTGGGATAATTCCTGCATAGCCAGCTTATATTGCGCTTCATTCGGAGCGGTGCCATGCCATTTGGCCTGATTTTCCATATAGGAAACCCCTTTCCCCTTCACGGTATGCGCCAGGATAACCGTTGGTTTCCCTGTATATCCCGCAGCTTCCTGGAATGCCTGATACAGCTTGTCTATATCATGACCATCTGCTTCCACGACATGCCAGCCAAAACTGCGCCATTTGTCATCCAGCGGCCGTAAATCCTTGATGCCGTCAATGGCATCGACAAGCTGCATGCCATTGCAGTCTACGACCAGACACAGGTTGTCCAGATGATGCTGGGCTGCAAACATGGCCGCTTCCCAGATCTGACCTTCCTGCTGTTCCCCATCGCCAATCAGGCAATACGCCCGCTGCGGCTGATGGCGGTATTTAAACGCAAAGGCCATGCCATTGGCCACAGAAAGGCCCTGACCCAGAGAACCTACAGCACAATCGAGGCAGGGCAGCTTTTCCATGTTCGGATGCCCCTGCAACGGGCTGCCCAATTTGCGCAATGTCTTCAACCGTTCCACCGGAAAATATCCCCTGTGAGCCAGCACACTGTAATAAGCCGGTGCCGCATGGCCTTTGGATAAGATGAACCGATCCCGTTCCGGACAGTCCGGGTCATCCGGAAAAATGCGAAGGACTCCCTTAAAATAGAGAGTCACCAAAATTTCTACAGCCGACAATGAACTTCCCGGATGACCGGAACCGGCCAGATAAATTGCCTGAACCGTGTCCTGCCGTACTTGCCGGCACAATTGCTGAAGCTGTTTTGTCATCAAAAAGCCTCCTATATGAATATGTCCTATCGTGCAACGAATTTTATGATAAAAATGAGTATATATGTCACAAAAAAAACGCACCGTATCAAAATTTTGGCCACTTTGATCCGCATGCGTTTCTACTTAGTCAAGACCCACTACCAAATTTCAATGTTGGATAAATTTGATATACAGCATATAAAGAGTAAAGGTAACAAGAGCTGCGATAATGATGCCAAAGAGTTGTGACATATAACCACTTCCTTTGTTATTTTAATTGTACAATGATTGTAAATAGAAGTCAATCAGAACATCCCGCCGCCCTGTCAAGATGGCAATCCGGTCCCCTTTTTCACCACAGGCATCCGCTCTCAAATAATATGTAAAAGTGCTTGCATTTTTTTCTGAAATAGTGTAATATAGTCAATGTGCTCAAGAAAAGCACGTATACATATGGACCATTAGCTCAGCTGGAAGAGCACCTGACTCTTAATCAGGGTGTCCAGGGTTCGAGCCCCTGATGGTCCACCATAGCAAATAAAAACAACCACGCTGATATCGGCGTGGTTGTTTTTTTATGACCCCACAAAGTCTGATGCCTTTGACCCCATTTTGACCCCACTAGCATTCGATACTATAAAAATACGATATACCCAGAAGTATCTAACGGAATAGCGAAAGCCTGCCTGCAAAAAACAGGACGTCCCCCAGGGCGCCCTGTTTTTCTATATATCATATTATATATTGATACTATTTGCCGCAATAGGCGATTACTTCTACTTCGATGAAGACATCTTTCGGCAGTTTGCTGATTTCTACACAGCTGCGAGCCGGCAGGTTCTTTTTGAAATATTGGGCATATACCGTATTGACTGCGCCGAAAAAGTTCATGTTCGTCAGATATACCGTCGTTTTGACCACATTATCATAGGACAGGCCAGCTTCTTCAAGGATGGCGCCGACATTTTTCATGCATTGTTCTGCCTGTGCCGCAACCCCGCCGCCGACGATTTTTCCTTTTTCCGGGTTAATGGGAATCTGTCCGGAAGCAAAAAGAAAATCTCCAGCCTGGATTGCCTGTGAATACGGGCCTACTGCACCCGGTGCTTTTGTTGTACTGATTACGTTTACTGCCATGATACTCACATCTCCTATTCAATTCAATTAGACTAATACATATATACGCACATCGCCTGATAAAGAGCCGATGTACTTATCCTTGTTCATCGGGATGACAGCTGCGATAAATACCGATATACCGTACTATCCGCCATGCCCAGGATCCGTGCCACTTCAGGAACGGCCCGTCGAATCTTGAAGATGCCGTTTTTACGTAAAAGGCCGATAGTTTTTTTCTTTTCTGTATTCGTCAGCATATCCGCATTTTTTCCCAGGCGCATCAATATCTCATCCACGGCATGCAGGATCAGCTGTTCCGTCGACGTATCAATATACTCATTCACTGCCAGCGGTACGGGAACAGCCGCTTCACAAACCATGGCGTGTTCCGTTTTGACAGGAGTATATTCATATTGCCCCATGGAGAGTATATTCACCTCAATGGTTCCGATAACCGCCCCGTCATCATCAAAAATAAAGTACATGGATGATATCAGATTTTCTCCATGACTGTTCTTGCTTTCATAATTAGCAATCACCTGTTGCGGCCGTTCCCCGGCCGAACTGATGATTTTCAAAGCCAGGCTTGTCAACGGACCTCCCAGACGGCGGCCGCTGATATGCCCGTTACAAATAGCAATAATAGAATGGTCCGGCTGCTTCGCATCTTGCAGGACCACTTCACAACGCGGTCCCATCACAGAGGCAATGAACCTGACCAAGGGAGCATAGGCCCGCAATGTTTGCCGGTATCCGTGTTCTCTCTGTTTCATTTTACCCTATCGGTCCTCCTTATGTATGATATCGATTGTTCTGTTGGTACCTGTATAAACGCCATTCTCTCTATATGTACTATACCGTTTTTACACGTCCACTGTCAATTGATTGTCAACGTCTACCCGCCAAATAACTTTTAACGGGCACTATAGTATTTCCTATATTTACGGATATAGTATAAATTATTATATGTATTCTCATTACTTTTCTTATCTTTTTAATTTTTCAAATGTTATGTCCATTAAGAAAATACAATACGCTCTTAGTAATGGATGTATATGAAATGTGCATTTATGCTATACGGCATATATCGTTTCTGCATATCATGTATGATTATTTTAAATATATTTCACCATAAAAATACATCAGACCACGTAGCAATACCACCGGCCTGATGTATTTTATTTTTCTTCCGTCTGTATCAAATCCGGTGCAGGTGCTTGAGCGACAAATCCATAATCGGCGCCGAATGGGTCAGGGCACCGCTGGAAATATAATCCACACCGATTGTAGCAACGGTCCGAATATTTTCTTCGGTGATATTGCCGGAACATTCCGTTTCCGCCCGGCCGGCAATCAGCCGGACAGCTTCCTTCATCATCGCGGGCGGCATATTATCCAGCATGATAATATCCGCTCCGGCTGCTACGGCTTCCCGCACCATGTCCAGGTTTTCCGTTTCCACTTCGATTTTACGGACAAACGGCGCATAGGCCCGGGCCATCCGTATGGCTTCGGCTACGCCGCCGGCCGCCCCGATATGATTATCCTTGAGCAATACGCCATCCGATAAATTATAGCGATGGTTGCAGCCGCCACCTACGGTAACCGCATATTTTTCAAATATCCGCATATTCGGTGTCGTCTTTCGCGTATCCAGCAGCCGTATCTTTGTCCCTTGCAGCAGTTGCACGACATGATGAGTATACGTGGCGATGCCGCTCATGCGCTGCAAATAGTTCAATGCCACCCGTTCTCCCGACAACAGTGTCCGGATGCTGCCCCGGACGATTGCCAGCCGCTGCCCTTGCCGGACTTCCTCGCCGTCAGCGGCTTCGTAAGTCACTACTATAGTTTCATCCAACAGGGTAAACACCCGCGCAAAAACATCCAGCCCGGCAATGATACCGTCCTGTTTACATAATAACTCTACTTCACCGCGGCAGTCTTGCGGCATGATGGCGTTGGTAGATACGTCTTCGCTGGTGATATCTTCGCGCAATGCTGACAGCAGCAGTGGGTCTGCCTGTAATTTCATCGTAATCTGATTCATATGGCTCGTTCTTCCCTTTCCATTTCACGAAGGATCATGGTTTTATACTGTTGCGACAACGTTTCTTTCTGTGCACTGATCTTTTGTGCTGCGTCTTTACAGGCAGCTTGGAAATCATCAGGGCATTCCGCCGGCTCTGTCAGTCCGGATTGAATGATATGTGCCGCCGCCCGTTCTCCGAATACCAGGCTTTCCAGGAGCGAATTGCTGGCCAGCCGGTTCCGGCCATGGACGCCGTTACAGCTCGTTTCCCCTACGGCATACAGACGGTCCATCGTCGTCTTGCTGTCCTCATCGACATGGATACCGCCCATAAAATAATGCTGGGCCGGCACGACGGGGACCCAGTCCCGCGTACAATCGATGCCGTCTTCAAGACACCGTTCGTAAATATGAGGGAAATGAGCCTTGATAAGCTGTTCTCCCAGGACCGTCATATCGAGCCAGACAAAGGGCCGGTCATCTTTTTCCATCTGCTTGCGGATTTTGGCAGTCATGACATCACGGGGCAATACTTCATTCGCAAACCGTTTGCCGTCTTTGCCGCGTAACTTAGCGCCTTCGCCGCGGACGGATTCGGAGATGAGGAAGCTCCGGCCCGGCTGAGACGAATAGAGGGAAGTCGGATGAATCTGGACATAATTGATATGTTCCAGTTCCACATGATGTTCCATGGCAATCGCCAGCGCATCCCCCGTCAGATGAGGATAATTGGTCGAATTCTTGTAAAGACCGCCGACACCGCCGCTGGCAAAAACGGTCTGGGACGCTTCGATGGCCAGATACGAGCCATCGGCCTGACAAGCCAGTATTCCCCTGCATTGATTATTTTTTTCAATGATATCTACCATCGTCGTATATTCGCGGATCGTAACATTAGGTAGTTCCTGTACGGCTGCCAGTAATTTACTGGTAATTTCCCGGCCGGTGATATCTTCATGGAACAGGATGCGCGCCCGGGAATGACAGCCTTCCCGCGTATAGTCCAGCTGTCCTTCTGCCGTCCTGGCAAAATCAACGCCATACGCAATCAGCTGATCAATAATATGACGGGATGAACGAATCATGATGTCTACCGATTCCCGGCGGTTTTCATAATGGCCGGCCTTCAGCGTATCTTCCATGAAGCTGTCGTAGTCGTCCGCATCATGGAGGACGCAGATACCGCCCTGGGCTAAAAATGAATCACTGTTTTCAGTCTTATCTTTCGTAATCATCGTTATCCGCGTGTCTGCTGGCAGATGCAGGGCCGTAAACAGGCCGCTGGCACCGGTACCGACGATGACCACATCGGTTTGAATCGTATCTATTGTATCCATGGAATACTCTCCTTATTTTGCCAGTTCCAGCATCCGGTCCAGGGACCGGACCGCTTTACGGCATATCGTTTCGTCCAATATGACTTCATTGGTTTCATCACGCAAACAATCGCGTACCTTTTCCAAGGTTATTTTTTTCATATTGTCACAGCATTGTCCGGGCCTAACCGGATAGAATTTTTTGTCGGGATTCTGCATTGTCAATTCATGGAAGACCCCTTCTTCTGTACCGATGATACATTCCCGGGCCGGCGCAGCGGCAGCATACTGGATGATACCTGATGTACTGCCGATATAATCCGCCATGGCCAGCACGTCCTGACGGCATTCAGGATGAACCAGGAATACCGCTCCCGGATGGGCCGTCTTCGCCGCTGCTGCGGCAGCCGGCTCGATATCTTCATGAATCGGGCAGCAGCCTTGATTCAATATGAACTCTTTCTCCGGAACCTGCGTAGATACATAGTGTCCCAGATTGCGGTCCGGCGTAAAGAAAATCGTATGCTGCGGCAGTTTCTTTACGATTTGTACCGCATTGGATGAGGTTACGCAGACATCGCATGCAGCTTTCAGCTCCGTTGTCGAATTGATGTAACATACTGCCGCTACATCCTCATACGCCGCCCGCACCTGCGCCACGGACTCCACTGTTCCCATATGGGCCATCGAACAATCCGCGGTCCTGTCGGGCATGAGGACCTTCTTGCCAGGGGTCAGCATCTTGGCACTTTCTCCCATGAACAATACGCCGGCAAACACAATGATATCCGCCTGCGTCTCCTTGGCTTTTTTGCTCAAATAAAAAGAGTCGCCGATATAATCGGCAATCTCCTGGACTGGATCAGGCACATAATAATGAGCCAGGATAATCGCATTTTTCCGCTCTTTCAGTGCTTTTATTTCGTCGTACAGATTTGACATATATAGTTTTCTCCTATTCTGCCGGAGGCATAAAAAATAATGAGTCTATTTTTTATCTACTATTATATCTCACCGGTATTCTTTTGACAATACTATTGTCATGACAATAGTATTGTGCTTTTCTTTACTTGCAACTTTCATCACTATTTATCCGCTATGCCTCACCTTGCAGCAGCCCTGATTCATTTTTGACATACTATTTTTTTAGTCAGCAAAACGCCGGCGCGAAATTCTCGCACCGGCGTTTTTATATCCGTCCATTTGATATGATTTTTATTTAGCCATCATTTCTGCTACTTTTTGAGCGAAGGCTGCCGGATCATCCGGTAAGATTCCTTCAAGGAGCAGGGCCTGATCATACAGCATCGTGCAATATTCTTTGAAATCCGCTGTATCTTTACCGGCATCATGAACCGCCTGCAGCTTGTTAAACAGCTGATGCTGCGGATTGATTTCCAAGATACGGCGGGCCTTCATCATCGGGTTATTGGCCGCACTGAAAGCCTGTTCCATCGCCAGGGACGGGCCGGCTGCATCGGCAACGAGGCATACGGCACCGCTCTTCAAACGGTTGGACAAGCGTACATCAGCAACTTTTTCACCCAGGAAATCTTTCATATCCTTGAGCAGGCCTTCGTTGTTCTTGGCCAAGTCTTCATTCTTCTTCTTTTCTTCCTTGAATTCGTTATCATCCAGATCCAGATCACCACGGCTGATAGAATGGAACTGCTTGCTGTCGTATTCATGGATTCCTTCCACGCAGAATTCGTCGACAGGATCCGTCATATACAACACTTCGATATCGCGGTCACGGAGCATTTCCATTTGCGGCAATGCTTCAATGGCTTCTTTATCCTTGCCGGTAGCATAATAAATCTTCGTCTGCCCTTCCTTCATGCGGCTGACATATTCTTTCAGGGTGCAAAGTTTGCCGTCCTTGGAAGACATGAACAAGAGCAGGTCTTTCAGTTTATCAACGTTGTTTTCACCGGTCATCATGCCGCTGTACACGCCGATTTTAAGGGATTTGCCATATTCGGCCCAGAATTTTTCATATGTATCCCGTTCTTTTTCCAGTTTACGGGCCAGGGTCTTCAGGATGTTCTTTTCCAAATTGCGGCCGATAAGCTTCAATTCACGGCTCTGCTGTAAGAGTTCCCGGGAAATATTGAGGGACAAATCCGGAGAATCGACAAGGCCTTTGACGAACCGCAAATAATCCGGCAGCAGGTCCTTGCATTTATCCATGATGAATACATGACGGGAATAGAGCTGGATACCTGCTTCATAGTCCGTATAGTAGAGATTGAACGGAGCATGGGCCGGAATGAACAGCAATGCCGTATAATCGACATTCCCTTCGACGCGGGTATGGAATATTTCCATGGGGTCGTCCCATTCAAAGAACTGATGCTGGAAGAATTCCTTATATTCTTCCGGTTTGATATCCGATTTATTGCGGGTCCATAAAGGCTGCATGGAATTCAGCGTCCGTGTTTCCACATGTTCTTCTTCGGCAGCATCTTCAATCGGCTTGCCGTCTTTATCCTTGGGCTTTTCTTTGGTCGTGAATTCCATCGTGATCGGATAACGGATATAGTCGGAATACTTCTTGACCAGACCGGAAATAGCATCTTTATCGGTATAATTTTCGTCTTTATCGCTGCCGCTGAAATCAGCGCCCAGTTTCAGGATGATCGTCGTGCCGTGTTTGGGCTTTTCACATTCTTCCAGGCTGTACTGGCCGTTGCCCGTCGATTCCCATTTATATGCCTGTTTTTCGCCGGCTTTACGGGTTACGACGGTCACATTGTCGGATACCATAAAGGCTGAATAGAAACCGACACCAAACTGGCCGATCAAATCCTTATCCGCACTGGAATCACCTGACTGCTGGGCTTCCTTCAATTTTTCCAGGAACGCTTTGGTCCCGGACTTAGCAATCGTGCCCAGATCATTGATGATATCGTCACGGTCCATGCCGATGCCGTTATCAGACAAGGTCAGCGTATGCGCATCTTCATCCGGTGTGATATGGATGGAAAAAGCCGTATCCCCTTCCAGTAAATCCCGATTGGTCAACGATTCATAATGCAATTTGTCGATTGCATCGGATGCATTGGAAATCAATTCCCGTAAAAATATTTCATGGTTCGTATAAATAGAATGGATCATCAGGTCCAATAACTGTTTTGTTTCTGCTTGAAATTCAAACGTTTCTTTTGCCATATTTCCAGACTCCTTTATGATTATGTATTAGCACTCCTCTTATCAGAGTGCCAGTCTCTTCTTATATAATACAGCAAAAAGTCAAATAGTCAATAGGAACAGCCGAAAATAAAAGTAGCGTAATCTATACCTATTTCATTTCATTCTCGCTTAGATGATGCGTTTCATGTATCTTGTATGCAATTTGAATCTGTCACTAAAAAAGTCTATAATAAATACTGTACATAGGTATGATTAATACTCATACCTACTCGGATAGGGGGTAATTTATTATGATTACATTTGGTTTGCATCGGATCGGACTCATCAATACAGGGAAAATCTATCGTAATATGTGTCCTGCCTGGCTGACAGAAGAAGCCTTGCGGCGCCATGAAGGCGTTCTCAGCGATACGGGGGCATTGGTCGTCAATACGGGGAAATTCACGGGGCGTTCACCGCAAGACAAGTTTATCGTCGATACGCCAACAGTCCACGACTATATCGTCTGGAATACCGTAAATCGTCCTATTTCCAAGGAACGGTTCGAATGTTTAAAAAGTAAAATGGTATCGTATATGCAGAATCGCGACGTCTACGTCTTTGACGGTTTCGCCGGTGCGGATCCGCAATGCCGCAAAAAATTCCGCGTCATTTGCGAATTGGCCAGTGAAAACTTATTCATACGGAATCTTCTCATCCGGCCGACAACAAAGGAATTGGATCAATTCGGCGAACCGGATTTCACGATTTTGGTCACGCCTAATTATAAATGCACGCCGCTGGTCGACGGGGTCCATTCGGAAGCCGCCATCATCATCGATTATGAAACCCACTTCGTGCTCATCGCCGGTACGCAATATGCCGGTGAAATCAAAAAAAGTATTTTCTCGGTCATGAATTATTTCCTGCCCGCGGAAAATGTCCTGCCCATGCACTGCTCGGCAAATATGGACCCGGTCACCGGGGAAACGGCCATTTTCTTCGGCCTGTCCGGAACCGGCAAGACAACGCTGTCTGCCGACCCTCATCGCAAACTGATCGGCGATGACGAACACGGCTGGTCCGAACGGGGCATCTTCAATTTCGAAGGCGGCTGTTATGCGAAATGCATCAACCTCAACAAAGACAAGGAACCGGATATTTACAATGCCATTAAATCAGGCGCCCTGGCAGAAAACGTCGTCCTCGACCCGGACACGCGGAAACCGAATTATTTTGATAATAAATATACCGAAAATACCCGCGTAGGCTATCCCATCGATTACATTCCTAATGCGGCTGTTCCCGGCATCGGCAGGATTCCCAAAGTCGTTATCTTCCTGACTGCCGACAGCTTCGGTGTCCTGCCGCCTATTTCCCTGTTGAGCAAGGAAGCGGCTATGTATCATTTCGTTACCGGATTCACTTCCAAAGTAGCCGGCACGGAACAGGGCATCACCGAACCGGTGCCTACGTTCTCCACCCTTTTCGGCGAACCGTTTATGCCGCTCCCTCCCAATGTCTATGCAGATATGCTGGGAAAACGGATTTCTACCTACAATACCAAAGTGTTCCTGGTCAACACCGGCTGGACCGGCGGACCATACGGCATCGGCTCCCGCATGGATCTGAAATATACGCGGGCCATGATTTCGGCAGCATTGAACGGCGATTTGAATTACGTCGGATACAAACACGACGACCGCTTCAATGTGGAAATCCCGCAATCCTGTCCCGGTGTGCCCGATGAGGTCTTGAATCCGCGCGATACGTGGGCCAATGAAGCATCCTATGATAAAATGGCCGCTAAAGTAGCCCGGATGTTCTATGATAATTTCAAAGAAAAATATCCCGATATGCCCGAAGAAATCACCAATGCCGGCCCGAGACCATAGAGTGGTTATTTAGTTGTTGGTTGTTAGTTGTTAATTATTAAAGAGGTTGTTCGTTCCTGGTTCTTGGAACGGACAACCTCTTAATTTTTCTTCTTATTTTTTTTCTTATTTTTTCTTAAATTTACTGTTGTATTACTTTCCTAATACGCTGGTATCGAGATGGTCGAAACCGTCGAGGAGCTGCCGTACCTGGGCTACGATTCCTTCACAACCGCCTTTATGCTTACTTTCTACATTGAGCGGCATATTGGGATCATGGAGAGACATGCGCAACAGGGCCCAACCATCAGAAAATACGAGGCGTACGCCTTCATAACTGGGACTGGCTGCCTGGATACCGGCCTGTTGGGCCCGTTCCTGGAATGCCTGCAATACGTCGGCACCATATGCCTGCACATCTTCAATCCCGTTGACCTTCAGCCGGTATTCGTTGCTTTCGGCCGGCTGACCCAGACGGGAAACCAGTTCACTGACTTGTTTTCCCTGCTTCTTCATCCTGGCGGCAGCAATGAGGAGCTTCACGGCCAGATAGGCGCCGTCATCGAGGTAATAGTTTTCACTGAGCGCTCCGTGTCCTGACGTTTCTATCGCCAGCGGGGACACCGTACCTTCTTCATTTAGGCGGATGCATTCATCGATGACATTCTTATAGCCCCGCATGTAGCGGTGATGGACCAGATGCAGTTCGTCTTGCAAGAATTCCGTCAATTCATCGGAGGTCACCGAATCGGTAACGATGGTACTGCCCGGATAATCCGGTGCCAGGATAGCTGCCATCATCGCGATGAGCGCATTGCGGTTAATCGCTTCCCCATCGGGAAGGACCGCACTCATCCGGTCGACGTCCGTATCGAAGATCAGGCCCAGGTCGGCATGGCTTTCCACAGTAGCTTCACTGATAGCCGCCATGGCCTGTTTATTTTCCGGATTGGGGATATGATTGGGGAACATGCCGTCCGGTTCCAGGAACCGGCTGCCCGACGTGTCGGCGCCGAGGACATCCAATACCTTCGTGGCAAAGAAACCGCCGCCGCCATTGCCGGCATCGACGACAATATGCATGCCCGTTAACGGCTTGCTGCCATCGGCCGCACCGAGAGCCTGGCATATCGTATGGCAGAGATGCTGCGAATATATATCGATAATGGGCAGCGTCTGCACTGCCGCTACATTGCCGTGCCGTACTTCCATCGTATCAGCATGCCGCAATACATCCGTGATTTCCGCTTTTTCCAGACCACCATCCCGGGTAAAGAATTTCAATCCATTGCGGTTATACGGTAAATGGCTGGCAGTAATCATGATGGCGCCGTCCATATGGGTCTGCGGAAAAACGATCGACATGAACATGGCCGGTGTCGAGGCCAGGCCGCAATCCCGGACAGTCACGCCGGAACCGCACAGCCCTTCCAGCACCGCCGTCTTCATGGTTCCTGCGGAAATACGTGAATCATGCCCTACGGCAATACATAAATCCGTCGGCTGCTTGCCTAATTTTTCAGCCAAAAACGCTACGAATCCGGCGGCAATGCGGTTCACTACATCGGGAAATAAGTTGACGTCTTCCCCTGATACGCCTGCAACGGCTACACCGCGGATGTCGCTGCCATTCTGTAATTTTAGTATATCCATTATATGATTCCTCCTCATCGGAATTATTATTTTTTATACATATTAATAGTACTTAAATTTTTAACAAAAAACAAGGGGAAAATCCGTTCCGGTCTTTACGAAATATCATTTCCATGTTAGACTGGCAGGGTATCAGAAAGGAGATTTCTCACCATGCCAACATACAAAATCATTGCCTGCGATATGGATGAAACCCTGCTCAGCAGCGACGCTTCCATTTGTCAGCGCAACAGGGACGCCATCCAAAAAGCAACAAACCAAGGCGTCAAATTCGTTCCCTGTACCGGCCGGGGGTATCGTTCCGTCGAAGGGGTCCTGCAGGCCCTGCGCCTCTCCAACGAACCGGATCAATATGTCATCGGCTATAACGGTGCGAATATCACCGAAAACAAAGACTCAAAATGCCTGTATTGGAATGGCATTCCCTTTGATCTGGCCAATGCCATCTATAAACAACTGGTCTCTTACAACTTATGTACCCATATCTATACGCGGGAACACGTCTATATCCGCGCTATCACGCCGGATGAAGCGGCATTCCTGCATGGCCGCATGGGCTATATCCCGACCGATAAAACATCCCTGGATTTCCTGCAGGGCGAAGACGTCGGCAAACTCATCGTCATGAATACGGATAACGATATCCTGGAAAAAATCCGTCAGGATCTGCAGCCTCTGCTGTCTGACATCATGGTAAGCTATTCCAGTAACCGCTATATGGAATTCATGCATAAAGGGGTCACAAAAGGCGTCGGCCTGCAAAAGTTAGCCGACCTTCTCCATATCCCCATCGAAGAAACCATGGCTATCGGCGATAACATCAATGACCGGGAAATGCTGGAAACAGCCGGCCTCAGCGTCGGCGTAGCCAACCTGAATCCCGCAGTCCGCTCCTGCTGTAACGTCATCACGACGGCAGACAACAACGCCGGAGCCGTCGCCGAAGCGATTGAACGATTTATCCTGTCCTGAGATTCCATAGAAACGCCCTCTCCGAAACCAGCTGATATGCTGTTCCGGAGAGGGCGTTTTGCTGCCATACGACAGCGTCCACAGGATTTGGGTACCGGCCACTATGTCCGCGCCGCTGTCTTTTCAACTGTTTTAAGAGCGGCATCCTGAGCCGCTTTTATGGTAGTATCTTTCTGTACATCCGCTTCCGGTGCCCTAAGCACCTGCGCCGGAACAGCGATATCCTTCACGGCATCGAAATTTCCGCTGGATGATTTGACCGTTATCGTACTGCTATCGATCAGGCACTGGATTACTTCTTTCTGATCCGCCTTGATAGACGGGGCATACTGTGTTAGAGCAACATTCGCTATGTGCCGCCCCAGCGGCGTCAAATCCAGGGAAACGGCTACGGCCTGTTTCGTTTTCGTATCAACTGTCATGACATATTCGACATCCGGCAGACCCGTAAGATACCTGTCCATATCCTGTTTTTCCAGTACTGCGTCTTTCTGCTGCTTGGCCGTCAACGGCTTTTGTGCCGTGTCCTGATGCAACGCCTGCTGTCTGGATATTTCTCCTGCCAGCTTCGTGCCATCTATCACAACCTTTACGACCTGTTCCGTATCCGTTGCAGATACGATCTGCGCATCTTTTACGACCTTCAACGCTTCCATGGCAGCTGCCGGATCCATCATTTGGGTCAATTCTTCCGTATGGATAGGGGCACTGACTTTTTTCCACTGATCACCATATTGATAATAACAAATATATTCTGTATCTGTCTGTATCAGATAGAATGGCACGGACATACGGCTGCTCCGGCCCATGATATCCGTACAGGCTCCGCTCAGGACGCCCTGCATGGATATGGCCGGTCTGGTTACGATATCCCCGTCAATGATCATATCACCTTTAACAAACGGGCTGAGAAGTTCAAGCGACGTCGTCGTACTCATGCTCTTTGTCTGCGCTCCGGCCGCACACACCTCTTTTACGAGCTGCATGCCCGCATCCGATGCCGGCGTATTCAACGGACTGATTACCAGCATCCCCAATACCGCCGCACCACAAATTTTCTTTATTAATGAGCTCATACTCATGGCCTCCTTTATGGATTCTCTCCGGTTATACTATATTAATTATATACTACCATATGACATCTGTTCCATGCAACGCTCCTATATCATAAAAGCTGCCTGCCTCCTCTTCTTGATTCTGTCATTCGTTACGTTGAAAATAATGATATACATGATGATAAATTCCCAAATATGCTTGTAAAATAATCATTTATACTATACAATTTAAGTATAAAGTAGGTGTTTTATACTCTTTTCATTTTTTACAATCATTACCACCATACCCGTACCCCCAAAAGCACCTGCTACCGGAACAGGATGTTCTACTCGTACGAGGAGGGATCGTTATGAAAAAACTACATACTGCGTTAAAGGTGTTTCTCATTACTGTTCTGTGTATGATATTCCTGCCCCTGGCCGCATCATCATCGTATGCAAAACAGACCGTATCGCTTTATAATCACACCGAAACAACCTGGAACCTGGCCCTTATCTATAAAGGATATGACGGCATGTGGATTGCCAAGGGCTGGTGGCTGGTCCGACCGGGACAACACCGCGACATCCACCTCCCCAGCAACAACAATGTGATTTATACGTATTCAAAATCCAATAACGGCCGCTTCTATAACGGCAACGGTAAAACCGGCTCCGTCAATCAGGTCATCGTGAATGAAGCTTTTGATGTCCGTCATGGAGACCGCCCGGCCGGTACTAATCCGAAACGGGTTAGTTTCCGCAAACGCGTCACCAGTAATAATTGGATGGAAGTCACCTGGAGATAATATCCGTCTGACACCAAAATAATTTTCTTTATTGCAAATAAAAAGAGGCTATATCTGCTGAGGCATGATTTCTCAGCAGGCATAGTCTCTTTAGTATGTATTTCTAATCATACGCATAGCCCGGTGCCAGTATATCTAACAATGTTTCATCGTGATGATTAGCCATACGGATCGTATTGTCAAAGATCATGGTTGCACCATTTTGTTTCGTATAAGCAGCCCATTGAGGCAAATCCGCAGTCCCCGGAGTACCATACCGGGCAAAGTGGATCCATGCATCGCTCATGCGGTCTGCTAAGGTTTGCGCTTCTCGGCTGTTGCCTATGCGATTTTCCATTTTATCAATCGTATGGAAGACAAAGGGGATTTCCGCCGTATGATACGACATATAGACCCCATTCATCATCGGCGATTCCCAGGAATATAGATAGGCGTACACCGGAGCTCCATTTTGAGCCGCTTTATGACGCATGATTTTAAGGATAGGCTGCCGAATCATGGTGTCTACGTAAAGAGCATCAGCCTTTTTCTTATCCGGATAGGCTTGCAAAAAAGCAGCGACAACAGCGTCAGCCTTATTCCCATAGGTCTTTTTCAGTCGGGCATCGACTTCCGCCTCATTCCATGTATTTTTATTATCGTATTGGGAATGCGCCATGTCTACGATTCCTTATCAAAAATTGCATACATTTCTTCCGAGGAGAGCTGCCGGATGAAGTACCGCTAAGCCGGCACCATGATTGCAGTTTGTATACGCTCCCAGAGAATGTTCCATGATATGATACTGAAAATCCGTTTTTTTACCTAATTTATTGTTCCATTGGCAGTTACAGCGTATCACTTGGTAGTTACTACCGTCAATACCTGTTTATTATTTGGAATAGATTCCCTGCATTTTCCCATAAAAAAAACACCCACATCTCTACGTGAGTGTTTCTTTGTGGTGGGCGATGACGGGCTTGAACCGCCGACATCCTGCTTGTAAGGCAGGCGCTCTCCCAGCTGAGCTAATCGCCCATGATGGTGACCCCTACGGGATTTGAACCCATGTTCTCGCCGTGAAAGGGCGATGTCTTAGACCGCTTGACCAAGGGGCCATGGCTCCTCAAGTAGGACTCGAACCTACGACAAATCGGTTAACAGCCGATTGCTCTACCAACTGAGCTATTGAGGAATCTCA
>JALCDF010000013.1 GCA_022641375.1 Megasphaera sp.
TCATCTGAATTCAGACCGATTACCAGATGCTGTCCCAGCATAGCTGCCTGTTGCAGATAAAGGACATGCCCCCGGTGAAGGATATCAAAACAACCATTGGTAAAGACAACGGTTTCACCCTGGGACTGCCATTTACGTATCTTTTCTGCCGTCTGCTGCCAACTCAGCGGTCGATACGGAGTCCATCGTGCCGGCTGCCATTCATGCCACAATTTTTGCAATTCATACCGGTGAATAGGATACGTTCCTACCTTGGTCACAACAATTCCGGCAGCCGCGTTAGCAATCTGCAGACTCGTACGGATGGACAATTTACCCGCAATCGCCGCCAAAAATGCCGCCGCAACAGTATCGCCGGCGCCGGAAACATCAAAAACTTCCTGCGCCGTAGCCGGGTTATTCCAAACCTTGCCATCTTTGCCAATCACGGTAATCCCTTTTTCTGAACGGGTTATCATCAAATGCGCAAAATCATACTTACGATGCAATTTTCGCGCCGCGGCAACAACCGCTTCGCCTTCATTACTGATGCTATATCCGGCACAATCGCTTAATTCCTTCATATTGGGCGTCACAAAATCAGCCCCGTTATATTTGGTCCAATCGCAGCCTTTAGGATCTACCAAAACAGGAATATCTGCCTGCCGTACTATGGAAATAACCTTTTCTGCCAGGCTGTCCGTCAGGACGCCTTTTTTATAATCCGACAGGATAACCCCGTCCAACCCTTGGGCAACCTGTTCATTAAGCCATTGGCAAAGCTGTTTTTCTTCAACAGACGTAACATCCGTCACTTCTTCAAAATCAAGGCGGACCATTTGCTGACGTGCTCCTAGCACCCGCATCTTGGTCGTCGTATCGTGGCCCGGACGAACAATGAGGCCGGACCCATCTATATGGGCTTCATCCAAAAGCGACCGCAGCAGATTGGCATTGTCATCATCGCCAATCAAACCGGCCAGACAAACCTGACAATCCAAATGCGCCAGATTATTGGCTACGTTAGCCGCCCCGCCTAACACCGATGAAATATGATCCACTTTATTGACCGGCACGGGCGCTTCCGGAGAAATACGATTGACGCTGCCAAAAATATAGCGATCTACCATAATATCTCCGATGACAACGAGACGCAATTTCGGCAATGTACTGTCCAAAAAAGTGTCGATATAATTATCTGTCATAACTCTTCCCCGTTTCAACCTATTTTTCTTTTTTCTCTTTATATCCCATCAAACGTTTAAGTTCAGCCATAAAGCTATCCAAATCAGCAAACTGACGATACACGGAAGCAAAACGGATATAGGCCACTTCATCAACATCCTTTAATTCTGTCAAGACCAGCTCGCCAATACGTTCACTCGTTACTTCCTGAACCAGGGTATTCCGTATTTTCCGTTCTACCCGGTCGGCGATATCATCGAGTTCCTGTCGTGTCACCTTACGTTTATTACAGGCTCGCAGCAATCCGTTCAGTATTTTATTTCGATCAAACAGTTCCCTCCTGCCGCTGCGTTTCACCACTAAAAGCGGTAATTCTTCTACCATTTCATAGGTCGTAAAACGACGGCCGCAGTTCTGGCATTCACGACGACGGCGAATCGCTTTACCATCATCGGTTGCCCGGGAATCCGTTACTTTTGTATCATCATTCTGACAAAAGGGACATCTCATGGCTGTTCCTCCTCTTTCTTTAGATAGTGTTCTAAAAAAAGCGGGTCCGCCGGGATCCGCTTTTAGAGTCGCTTTTTTATCTCATCCACGTAGGAATTTCTACGCCGCTTGTGTCTTTGGAAGTGCTGGCTTTGGTTGCCGCCGTGCCCTGACCAAAATCAGGAATCGTCGACGGTTCTTTGCCAAATCCTGTCGCAACGACAGTAATACGGATAGAATCTTCCATATCCGGATCGATAACAGAACCAAAAATAATATTGGCATCCGGATCGACTGCTTCAGCAACTTTTTCAGCTGCTTCATTGATTTCATACAAACTGATATCCGGACCGCCGGTAACATTGAGCAAAATACTCTGTGCCCCATCAATGCTTGTTTCCAGGAGAGCACTGTGAATGGCACCGTCAACAGCTTCAACAGCACGGTTTTCTCCCGAGCCTACACCAATGCCCATAATTGCTTCGCCCTGATCCATCATAATCGTTTTTACATCGGCAAAATCGAGATTAATCAGGCCCGTCGTCGTAATCAGATCAGAAATACCTTGTACTCCCTGACGAAGCACATCGTCTGCAACCAGGAAAGCATCTTTTAACGGTGTTTTCTTATCAATGATCTGCAACAATTTATCATTAGGAATCGTAATAATCGTATCGACTTTTTCTTTCAGATATGCTGCACCTTTTTCGGCCTGTTCTTTACGACGTTTTCCTTCAAAGGAGAAAGGTTTGGTTACAACAGCAACAGTAAGCGCACCCATTTCTTTAGCGCATTCCGCTACGATAGGAGCTGCACCAGTACCGGTTCCGCCACCCATTCCGGCTGTAACAAAAACCATATCGGCACCCTGAAGGGCCTTGATGATTTCTTCTTTGCTTTCCAAAGCAGCCTGTTCACCGATTTGCGGATTTGCTCCCGCACCGAGACCACGAGTCAATTTTTCACCGATCTGAATCTTTGCATCTGCTTTTGATACTTCCAAGACCTGGTCTTCCGTGTTAACAGAAATAAATTGCACTCCCTGCAAACCGCTTTCTATCATACGGTTGACAGCATTGTTACCGCCGCCGCCGACACCAATTACTTTTATATTTGCAAATTCTGCCATATCCATGCTTCCTCCTTAAAAATCATATAGCGCTGTGGTAATAGATAGGATTCTCTACCATTTTACACTATTTCGCGTAATTAATCCATATCTTTTTAAAATTCTTTATATCTCAGATAGGGAAACCTATTTACTCTTTACCAATGGCACCCGTATATCCGTATCGATATACTGTACCGCTACATCCGTATTTTTTACTTCCTGCAGCAGTTCTTCCGTAATAGCAGCCCGTTCTGCTGCATCATTGCCGCTCCCCAGATGAATGGGCAGCGAATCAGATGTATACGCAATTAATTCGTCAGGATTACCTACATTTACTTCCGTAATGGTTTTGAGCACATCCGGAGACAAATTCTGCAAATAAATCAAAGCCGCCCGGATAGACGGATCCGTAATCGTATCGCCAAGAAGTATCGTATCCATCTTCTTTCCCGTCATAATCGGTACGGACACACCTTTGATCTGTGGTCCCAATTCCATGACCTTGCCCATATCATCAATATAAGCAAACCCATACATCGTCGTAATGACGGCGGCTGCCTGGCGTTCCTTCATCGTCACATGGATTGTCGCAGGAAATACGCGTTCTACCGTTGCATCCGTAATGCGTAAATCCTTGCGCAGCCGTTCCTGGATATCGCCCGGCGACAACTGAATGACATTGACATATCCTGAGACACCACAAGCCTGGTATACTTCATCATTTGTCATTCTATCGTTTCCATCAACAATAAGTGCTCCAAAAGATACCGGTGCCAGGCGCAGAAAAAGCCAGCAGAGGATAATTAAAAAGACGATTCCCACGACGGTAAGACGGCGGTTCCGTGCCTGCAGCCGCTTTTTCCGTATGCGAAGCTTTTTGACCCGGCGGACCTTGCGGATCCGTTTGAGCTGTTTGGCTGCCTCCATCGCCTTCCGTTCCTCTTCATCCGGCTCATACAGCGGATCATCCGGAATACGGGGCGGTATGAACACATCGTGGTCATGCTTTGGCGGTCGTTGTGAATTTGTATGTATATGCTTATTGCGTATCTTATTGCTCATGGCCTATCCTTACTATACTCAGCTAAAATTTACCTGTAGATGCTTCTAACAAAATCTTTTCACATAAATCTTCAAAGGAAACTCCCATAGCCCGGGCTGCATCCGGTACCAGGCTCGTACTCGTCATTCCCGGAACCGTATTGATTTCCAGGGCAAACGGATGACCTTCCTTATCGGTCATAAAATCGACACGGGCAACACCGTTGCAATGACATAAATGGAACACATCCAGCGCAATCTGCTGCATATTTTTTGTCAGTTCTTCAGAAACCGGCGCCGGACAAAGATGCTGCGTCACCCCTGGTGTATATTTCGAATAGTAGTCGTATTTACCTGTCGAAGGTACGATTTGGATAATAGGAAATGCCACATCATCCATAACGGCAACCGTATATTCATTGCCATCCAGAAATGCTTCGGCAATAATGGATTTACCATATTTAAAAGCTTCCTGCAGCGCCGGCATGATGCCTTCGCTGGTATCTACGATAGCCGTGCCGATACTCGAACCCTGGGCAGCCGATTTGATGACTACGGGAAGATGAAACTTCTTGTTGATGTCAGCTTCTATATCCTGCATCCCCATCGAATCAAAATAATATTGGAACGGTGCCGTCGGGATACCTGCTCCCATGAAAGCACATTTACTCATTACTTTATTCATGCCGACAGCGCTGGCCATAACGCCCGGACCGGTATACGGGATACCCATCATTTCACATAATCCCTGGAGTACTCCGTCTTCTCCATAACGGCCATGAAGAGCATTGAAAACTACTTCGATTTTCTTTCCTACAAGTTGTGCCGCTAACTTCTGAGGTACGAGTTCAATCGTTTCCGTATGATACCCTTTTTTCTGAAGTGCTTCCGCAATAGCAGCACCGGTATGCCGCGACACCTCTGCTTCCGTTGAAGGACCGCCAACAATAACCGCTATTTTTCTATTCTTCATATCATCCATGATCAGCCCTCCTGATGTTGTGATTCCGCGATATACCGTTCTCCGACTTTATAAATATCCCCGGCTCCCATCGTAATGACCAAGTCACGAGGGCGGGCATTTTCCTTCAAATATCCGACCAAATCATTTTTATCTTCAACATAGATTACATCCTGACCGGTAGTTTCCCGGACCTTATCGGCAATGATTTTACCGCTGACTCCCGGGATTGGGTCTTCGCCGGCACTGAATACATCAGTGATGATCAGCTTATCTGCTTTGGCGAAGGCACTGCCATATTGTTCCAGGAGCAGCTTCGTCCGCGTATACCGATGCGGCTGGAAAAGACAAACGACACGATGCGTTCCCATATCGCGGGCCGCAGTCAACGTCGCGTTGATTTCCGTCGGATGGTGCGCATAATCATCGACGATCCACACATCGCCAACGAATCCCTTCGTCTGAAAACGCCGTTTAGCTCCATGAAAATGAGACAATGCACTGGCAACCGCATCAAAAGGAATACCGCAGGAAAGGGCTACGATTGTCGTTGCCAAGGCGTTGAGGACATTATGACGACCCGGTTTTTGCAACGTAATCGTACCGATTGTCTTATCCTGATGTACGACATCAAATATCAATTTCGATGCTTCATAATGTATGGATTTAGCCATATAATCGGCCGGTTGATCAATACCGTAGCTGATATAACGGCGATTTAATCCCGGAGCCATTTTACGGACACGTTCATTTTCAAAACAAAGTACGGCAAACCCTTCATCAGGTTTTATTTTTTGTATGAACTGTTTAAAAGCAGCAACCACATTTTCGATAGAACCGTAATGATCCATATGGTCAGCATCAATATTGGTAACAACGGCTATATATGGATTCTGCTTCAAAAAAGTCCCATCGCTTTCATCCGCTTCGGCAATGACATATTCACCCTTTCCCAGGATAGCATTGCAATGGAGATAATCCACTTCGCCGCCAATGACCAGGGTCGGATTCATGCCGCCTTCTTCAAATACCTGTCCCAGCATGGATGAAGTCGTCGTCTTGCCATGAGCACCGGCAACAGAAATCCCTTTGCCCCAGGACATGATATGGACCAACGCATCCGAACGATGTATAACGGGAATATTCCGGCGCCGTGCTTCCATCAATTCCGGATTTGTATCGCGGATAGCCGATGAAATCACAACTACTTCAGCATTTTCCAGATTTTCCGGCCGCTGCCCGATACAAATACGGGCACCCGCTTTGACGAGCCGGTCCGTAACCGGTGATTGTTTCAAATCGGATCCGGAAACGCAATAGCCTTTTTCTATGAAAATAGTAGCAATTGCCCGCATACCTGCACCGGCAATACCAATAAAATGGACATATTTCACATCATTAAGATTGACCATATCAATTCACACCCTTCTTTGCGCTCTTGCCGCCTTTACCGTTACGGGCAATGGCCAGGGCTAACGTTGCAATATCATGGGCCGCCTGGGGCTTTCCCAGGGACTTGCTGGCTTGGGCCATATTCTGCAAAGCCTGCGGATCATTTTTAAGATGGTTGATTTCTTCCAAAAGTTCCCTGCCTGTCAGCATCTTGTCAAGGATCATCTTCGCCGCTCCGCACATAACCAATGCCTGTGCATTGTAGCGCTGATGGTCTTCAGCAGCATACGGATAGGGAATCAATATCGATGGCAGACCGCGAACAGTAAGTTCCGCTAAACCGACTGCCCCAGCCCGATACACTGCCAGATCCGATGCCGCCAGTGCTGCCGGCATGTGATGTAAATACGGAATAATACGACTTCCCTTGCCAAAACAACCGTTACGATCTACGCCGGGAAGTTGTTTGATGACGCGGTCATATTCATGATCGCCGGTAACATGCAGAATCTGGATATCTTCATTATCCTTGAAATATTTATGTACTTCAATCATCGCGGTGTTGATACTGCGGGCGCCCCGGCTGCCACCGGCCACCAGCAGCGTGAATTTATCCGGCTGCAAATCAAGGATCTGCTGTCCTTCTTCTCTGGACACCGTCAAGATATCTTTGCGGACAGGATTCCCTGTATAGACCAGGATATTCTTTTTTTTGAACCGTGCAGCAGCTTCCTGATATCCCAAAGCTACCCGATTGACAAATTTACTCAGGATCATATTGGTCACACCGGGAATAACGTTTTGTTCCTGTACCAGAGTCGGTATGCCGCTCAAACTGGCTGCCAACAATACGGGGCCGCAAACAAACCCGCCGGTACCGATGACGACATCCGGTTTGAAATGCCGGATAATACCTTCTGTCCTGAAGACGCTGGCCGTCGTCTTGCCCAGCGTAACCAGATTGCGGATGGAAAGCTTCCGTTCCAGGCCGCGTACATCCAAAGTCACAAAAGGCAGCCCTTCTTTAGGTATTAAGGTATTTTCCAGTCCTATTTTAGAACCAACATAAAGAAATTCTGTCGGTTCGATATCAGCAATAGCCCGGGCTATGGTAATAGCCGGATAAATATGTCCGCCAGTACCGCCACCGGAAATGATAACTCGACGCATGTGCCGTTCCTCCCTGTTAAAACAATTCTCCATTCTTCTTATATCGCATTTACAATTCCCTTGAACACACGTCCGCGCTGTTCGAAATTATCATACATATCAAAGCTGGAACAAGCTGGTGACAACAGGATGACCTGTGGTGGTGCGGCGATTTTTCGTGCCAGCATGATTGCACTTTCCATACTGTATCCGGTACGCCGAATATCCTGTATGCCCGCTTTCTTTGCCGCTTCTTCGAAACGATCTGCAGCAGCACCGATCAAAATCAATGTATCTACTTTTCCGGCTGCAATATTCATGAATTCATCCAACGGTGTCTTCTTGTCATACCCGCCGGCAATGAGAATAAGATGACCGGAAAAAGCTTCTAACGCTTTAATAGACGCATCCACATTGGTTCCTTTGGAATCATTGTAGTACGGCACGCCATGAATGGTACGAACCCGTTCCAGGCGATGTTCCACTCCGGCAAAAGAACGCAGTACCTTTCTGATTACATCCAAAGGAGCACCAGCAGCATAGGCTAAAAGGACAGCTGCCAGACAATTCTGGATATTATGCCTGCCAAAAAGATGGAGTTCCTTTTCATGACAAATGAGCGTATCCACACCGTCCTGACGTAAAATCAGAGACCCGGCATGATAAAAGGCTCCCTGTGGCACTTCGCCCTGTGTCGAGAACCATACCACCGTACCCGTCATATCCGGTTCCATGGCACGAATTCGTTCATCATCATAATTGAGTACCGCCGTATCATTTTTATCCTGATTACGGAATACCCGTTCTTTGGCAGCCGCATACCGTTCCATCGTTCCATGCCGGTCCAGATGGTCCGGTGTAATATTCAATATGACTGCGGCTTTGGCCTTCATGGTCTGTGTGAATTCCAATTGAAAACTGGATAACTCCGCTACTACGACCGCACTTTTCGGTAAATCCTGTGCCTGCACCGACAATCCATAGCCGATATTCCCGCCGACAACGGTTTGCCGTCCTGTCGCTTTCATGATTTCGCCAAGCAACGTCGTAGTCGTAGTCTTGCCATTGGTTCCGGTTACGCCCAGAATATCCGCATCAGTAACACGGCTGGCCACTTCCACTTCACTCCAAATGGGAATGTTTTGCCGGGCTGCTTCTTTCATAATGGGGATTTCCGGAGAAATAACTGGTGACGGCACGATGATATCGATGCCATCAAGAAGAGATATATCCTGGCTGCCAAAAGAAAGATGTACGCCGGCCGCTGCTAACTCCGGCCAGGGCTTTTCTTCCGTATCAATTGCTTTCATATCATTGAGGATAACGTTGCCGCCATGTCTGGCAAGAGCAAAAGACGCAGACCGACCGCTGATTCCGGCACCTATGACCAGAATCTTTTTCCCAGAAAAATCCATTATCATTTCACAACACCTGCTTTACATACGATAAAGTACTCTATATTGTTTATTACAGCCGCCCGCCTTACTTACAGGCCAGGACGACAATGATAGCTAAAACAGCCATAATGGCTGAAAAACTCCAAAATACCGTTACGACTTTCACTTCACTCCAACCAGATAATTCAAAATGATGATGGATCGGACTCATTTTAAATACCCGGACGCCACGAGTCTTAAACGATACTACCTGGATAATGACGGACAGGGCTTCCACAACATAAAGTCCGCCGGCAATGATTAGGAGCAGTTCCGTCTTCGTCAGGATAGCCATAGCAGCCAAAGCTCCTCCCAGAGCTAACGAGCCGGTATCTCCCATAAACATTTTAGCCGGATGCTGATTGTAAAACAAGAAACCCAGGCAAGCCCCGGTAACAACTGCCGGGAAAATAGCAAAATGGACATACCCGAGGGCAATCGCGATGACAACATACGCTACGGATGTAATGGCACAGGAACCTGCAGCCAGCCCATCCAGCCCGTCAGTCAGATTTACGGCATTACTTGCACCCACGATCATAATGAAAACGAACGCATAGTAAAACCACCCTAAATCAATCGTCCATGACGTAAAGGGAATCCAAAGAGTCGTCGGGAAATGAAGTCCCATATCCAAAACACAGCAAAACACAGCCGCTATCACAAATTGGCCTGCTAATTTTTGTTTCGCCGTAAGCCCCAGGTTACGTTTTTTAACGGCTTTGATGCTGTCATCTAAGAAACCGATAACACCATATCCCAAGGTAAGAAATAAAGCTAGCCCCTTGCGCAAATCTGATGGATCAAAAGCCAGACAAGCAACGACAAGAGAGAACAGGATTAAAATCCCGCCCATTGTCGGCGTACCTGCTTTATATTTATGACTTTGAGGACCTTCTTCCCGTTCTGACTGCCGGGCATGGAATTTTTTCAATTCCCTGATTACCAAAGGACCAAAAACCAACGCAATGATCAAGCTGACAGCAAAACCTAAAATCAGCATTTGTAACATTCACATTACTTCCTTTCAAAATAGGACAAAATTTTTTCCATAGCAAATCCGCGGGATCCCTTTAACAGAATCGTATCCCCTGCTTTAAGGACAGACTTGAGAATATCTACAGCCTCCGCATGATCCGCTGCCATGTACACGGTTTCCATATTGCCTTTTTTTGCCCCATCTGCAATATAGCCGGCTAATTTGCCTACTGTAATGAGAATATCGATACCGCTGTCAGCAATCTGGCTGCCAATTTGTTCGTGTTCTTTGCGAGCCCAATCGCCCAATTCCAACATGCCGCCTAATACGGCGATTTTGCGTCCTTTAGTCAGCAAATCCATACTTCGTACGGCTTCCGCCATCGAAGCCGGATTCGCATTATAGGAATCATTGATAAATGTATATGGATCGATGCGTACCAATTCCTGCCGCATCGGCAGACCCCGGTATTCACCCAGCCCTTTTTTCATTTGATTTTCACTGAGGCCGGCAATGCGTCCGACCGCTACAGCTGCTAATGCATTATACACATTATGCCCGCCGATTACCGTCATATGGACGTCAAACATCTGATCAAAACACCGGCATGTGAACCGTATTCCCTTTTCATTACAAACAATACGGTCACCCCGAATAGCGGCATTGTTTTCAATGCCATAGCCGATTACTTTTCCCTTGCAAAGATCTGCCATGGCCGCAACCCGGGAATCATCCAGATTGAGTATGGCTATACCGTCCGCCGGTAAAGACTGCACTAGTTCACTTTTCGCTTTAGCAATATTATCCTGCGAACCCAGGAGTTCAATATGACTTTTACCCACATTGGTAACTACCCCGATTGTCGGTTCCGCAATCGCTGCCAGTTCAGCAACTTGTCCGAGACCGCGCATACCCATTTCGACAACACAAGCTTCGTGTTTGCTTGTAAGCTGCAGTAACGTCCGGGGCAGACCGATTTCATTATTGAAATTTTTTTCTGTCTGTAATACATTTAACTTCTGCGATAATACCGTAGCAATCATATTCCGCGTCGATGTTTTCCCCACAGAACCCGTTACGGCAATGACCGGAATCGCAAACCGGCGGCGGTGAAAACGGGCCAGGTCCTGATATGCCTTTACGGTATCCGCCACCATAAACACCGGGAAATCAACATTCTGGTATTCTTCCCGCAATTCTGATACGACAGCACCGGCTGCGCCCTTTTCATGCGCCTGTATGATAAAATTATGACCGTCAAAGGTATCTCCCTTAAACGCTATGAATAACGATTTCGGATGGATAGCCCGCGTATCCGTATCAACATGGAGGAACACGGTATTCGTGCCGACCGGACGCACAAGATGTCCGCCTGTTGCTTTTTCTACTTCCTGGATCGTAAATTCTGCCATGATACTCTCCTTATGCGTTCTTATTCAAAGACAACACTGCCTTCCGGGCTTCTTCCCGATCATCAAAGTGAATCGTGCCGTTCTTAAGGATCTGATACGTTTCATGACCTTTGCCGGCAATTACAATGATGTCACCGGGCTGAGCCAGTTCAACAGCCCGATGGATTGCCGAACGCCGGTCCGTAATAACTTCATGATACTGACCCGGTTTAAGAGCCTGTTTCACGCCAGCTTCCACTTCACTCACAATCGTTTCCGGATCTTCCGAACGAGGATTATCGGAAGTAACAATAGGAATATCTGCATTTTCCGCCGCGATACGGCCCATAATCGGTCGCTTTGTCTTATCGCGGTCACCACCACAGCCAAATACGGCCAGAATACGTTTCGGCTTCATGGCCCGTGCTGTTGTCAACGCTTTTTCCAGACTGTCCGGTGTATGAGAATAATCGACGACGATAGCGAATTTCTGTCCTGCTTCGACCAATTCAAACCGCCCCGGTACAGCATGGAATGTCTGGATTGCCTTATCGATAGTCTGTTCATCGACACCTTCGGCATGAGCAGCGCCAATGGCTGCCAACGTATTATATACGTTAAATAATCCGGTAATATTCATATTCAAATGGACATTGACAAACGGGCCCACGACATCAAACGATGATTTTTTCAATTCCACTTTCAAATCAGACCCTTTTAAGTCCGCATCGTTTTCAACACCATAGGTCAGTACCTTGCACTGGCATGCCTTGAGAATGTCCTTTGCCCACGGATCATCAATATTGACAATGGCCGTCTTATTTTCTTTGGTCGGTTCACCCTTGGTAAGACTCTGGAACAACAATGCCTTGGCCGCCACATAATTTTCCATGGTTTTATGGAAATCCAGATGATCCTGTGTCAGATTCGTGAATACCGCCGTATCATATTCAATACCGGCAACACGGTTCAATGCCAACGCGTGGCTGGATACTTCCATCACGACATGGGTCATTCCCTTTTCATACATCAGGGCCAGGAACCGCTGTAAATCGACGACATCCGGTGTCGTATTATGAATCGGCAGTTCTTCGTCATCGATGAGGCAGTGAATCGTTCCCAGTACACCGACATGATACCCTGCAGCCCGCAGGATATGGGCTATGATATGCGTCGTCGTGGTCTTGCCATTCGTACCGGTCACGCCGATCATACGCATTTTTTTGCCTGGATAATCATAAAAATACGGTACCATATCTTCCAGCGCATGGTGAATTTCCGGCACCATGATTTGAACGGCTCCTTTGGACAGATTCAAATGTTTTGTCGTCAGTATTGCGACCGCACCTTTTTCCACGGCCTGCGCGGCAAACGTTGCCCCGTCTACATGGACACCCGTAAGGCATACAAAAAGATATCCTTCTTTTATATCGCGGGAGTCGGACGAAATCCCTGTGATTTCTGTTTTTGCATTACCGTCTATGTTATAAATTCCCTTTATTTGTTTGCAAAGTTGTTCAATTGTTTTCATCTTTGTTCCTCCTGTACTTTTTTTATTTTCCTGACCAGGTCAGGGTAAACAACAATAGCAGCCTTTAATAAAGGCTGCTCATGTGTAGTAGTTATCGACTATTCGAACTTGTCCCAGCCTGTTTTTGGGACGAACCGTATAAAACCCGTGTTGGCGCAACCATTCCCAAATCCTTTGTTGCTGTCTTATATACTCGTTCCGGCGCTTCCAGTTTGGAAATATCGATTCGCAAGTTATCATTATCCTGCTGCAGTTCCTGCACCTGATGCTTTTCCTGCATCAGCGCATACGCATAGTTTGTCTTTGCCGCTGATAATGCAACATAAATCAATAAAAAGAAACCGATTAAGCCGACAATCGTAAGAGTCTGCACGAGGCGATATGTAAAATGGCGGTCTGCCGTTTTAATTTGGCCTGAAGAAAAAGCGCGGGCTCCTTCATAATGTATGTACCCTACTTTTCTAGCCAGCATATTATAACACATCCATTCAAATAATTAAATAAATTTACTCTGTCATATGAAACCGTTTTACACAACAGATAAATCCGCTTTGCGAATCCCGACGCGGAGTTTGGCGCTGCGGGCCCGGGGATTCATTTCCAGTTCTTCTTCTGTCGGTGTAATGGGATGGCCTTGTATCTTCAATATTGCATGATGGTGACACGTACATACCGGCATATCCGGCGGACAAATGCAATCTGTTGCCATCAGTTTAAACGCGCGTTTGGTAATCCGGTCTTCCAGAGAATGGAACGTAATAACGCATATTTTACCGCCCGGCTTAAGACGCTGTGCTGCATCTTCCAGGGAATGATGTAAAATACCCAGTTCATCATTGACTTCGATACGAATCGCCTGAAACGTCCGTTTAGCCGGATGAGGACCGTTTTTACGCGCTCCTGCCGGTATTGCCTTCTTTATGACGGAAACCAGCTCATACGTCGTTTCCAGTGGTTTTTCCTTGCGGGCTGCTACGATAAACTTGGCAATCCGCTTGGCCCACCGTTCTTCACCATAATCTTTGATAATTTGATATAAATCATGTTCACTGTATGTATTCACGACATCATGGGCACTCTTGCCGCTGCTCTGGTCCATGCGCATATCCAACGGACCATCCTGCATATAAGAAAATCCCCGTCCCGCTGTATCAAGCTGATAGCTGGAAACGCCCAGATCAAACATGACACCATCGATTTTCTCGATACCCAGTTCATCCAATACGGCTGCTAAATGGCTGAAATTACGCTGTACCAGTATATGACGACACGGTACGGTCGATAATTTTTCTGACGCCGCCGTGATGGCATCGGCATCCTGATCCAGTCCAATCAGCGTCGCCTGTTCCGATAATTCTTTTGCTAAAGCCAAAGAGTGACCGCCGCCGCCGAGTGTACAATCAACATAGATTCCTTCTTTATCACCTATTATGTTAGAAATAGTTTCCCTACGAAGGACACTTACATGATAAAATTTCATCTTTTCTCCTAAAAATCAAGATTTAATGTTTCATCCAGACTTTCGGCAATCTCTTCCATATCCGGAACGATCTTTGCTGCATATTCTTCATATGATTCTTTAGCCCAGATTTCAATTTTTTCACCTGTGCCCAGGACCGTTACGTCTTTCTTCAATCCGGCATAGGCCCGAAGCGTTCCGGGCAGGAGGATTCGTCCCTGTTTATCGAATTCCACTTCCGAAGCACTGCCGAAAAGAAAACGTTTAAAAGCCCGCGCATTTTCTTTAGAAGCTTTTAACTGCTTCATCGCTGCCGACAGATTTTTCCACGCATCCATAGTATATACTGAGAGACATCCTTCCAAGCCGCGCGTGACAACAAAATGCTCACCCAGTTCCTCCCGAAACTTGGCAGGCAGAATAACGCGCCCTTTGGCATCGATCGTATGCGAATATTCACCCATGAACATTAGTTGTCACCTCTCTTTCACTATTCACCACATTTTACCACATTTTCACACTTTATGACAATAACTATACCGTATTTTATTCACATATTCTATTTTTTTATAAAAAAAACTGCTGCCGATTGTTTGTACACTACGGCAACAGCTATATTTTTACACAATAAGGACAAATAATGTCCCACATGCTATCAAAAATTACATCACTCATTTTAATGGGGAAGAAAATCCCCTATTGCCCGGCTGATATCATCATGGACAACAATATCCGCAGCACCGAGACGCGTCAAATCACAGGTGTCGACCAGCTCAGAAAGAGTATATACGCGTCGTTCCGATACCAACCGGCCACACCACGCCAAATAAGACAATATGGCTTCCGCCGTCACCCCCTGAGTGCGCAACTGACGGACCGTGATGCCATGCTGTCGTTTGGACAACCGGTTCCCCGCCGGATCCACCAGCATCGGCACGTGGAAATATGCCGGCGGCACATAGCCAAACAAGCGCAGCAGCCATATCTGCCTGGCCGTCGACGATAAGAGATCCCGTCCCCGCAGGACATGGGTAATGCCCATAGCCCCGTCATCAACGGACACCGCCAGCTGGTACGCATACATACCATCGGCCCGGCGAACGACAAAATCCCCGCAATCCGCTGATAAACAAGCCTGCTGCATGCCGCAGATACCATCCGTAAAGACAATGGTCTCACGGGGGACATGGACACGCCACGACGGCACTTTATGGATGGCCTGGCGCTGGCTATCCGTCAAATGATAACAATGTCCGTCATAAACGGACAGTTCCCCAGCATGAGGTGCCCCCACTGCCTGCAGCCGCGATCGGCTGCAGTAGCAGGGATACAACAGATGCTGCTGACGCAGCTGGTCGAGCGCCTCTTCATAGCATCCATACCGCTGCTGCTGTATATAGGGCCGGCAAGGACCACCCACATCGGGACCTTCATCCCATTGCAGTCCCAGCCAGCTCAAATCTTCCAACAGCGCTTCCCTAAAAATCTTTTTTGAACGCTGCTCATCAATATCTTCGATACGCAATACCAGCGTCCCGGCAGCCTGACGTACCTGCAGCCAGCACAACAATGCTGTCCATACATTCCCCAGATGCAGATATCCTGTCGGACTTGGTGCAAAACGGCCGCGCATAGACAAATCTCCCTCCATAAAAGAAATGGCTGACCGCAAAAACGGTACAGCCACTCCTTCGTTTCTATTCCGGCAAGGTAATAAGTTGATCAAAAAGTTTTGATTCTTCACGAATCTTCCCTTCGCTGCCCATAACGCAAAGGTTGTTATCTTTCATGACGGAACCGACAAGCGGAGCCAGTGCCCGGATATCGGCTGCTGTCGTCGCCAGGAGCTGATCCCGGCGATGCTGGGCAGCGGCCTGCGTCGTGCCGGTAAAATACCGGTTCATGGCTTTATCGCCGCGAAGTGACGGCGTAAGCGGTATATCAATGCGGCTCAATGTACCGATGACATATTTTGTCATTTCCCGATCGGACACATCGAACTGTTCCAGATACGCTGCCAGCTGATCATACGCCTGGACCGTATGGCCAAGATTCGGATCGCGATAGGAACAAAACACCATATCACCATTATCATAGAATTTCGTAAAAGCGCCATAGGCACCGCCCTGAACGCGGATTTTCGTCCACAAGTATCCATACTGCAAGATGGTATCCAGGACCATGAGAGCTCCCGTATAATCAAATCCATGCATACGGAAATTACCGCCCTTGGCTACATACTGAACCGTACCGGATGTCATGATGCCTTCGTTCTTTTTAGACATCGGCAGCTGGCACAATACCGTTGACACCGTACCGACAGGCAGCGCATCCGTCCACTGCGGCAACAGGGACAATGCCTTTTTCCTGTCATCATCATCGCCGGTGATTTCTACGGTCAGCGCTGCTTTCGTAAAAATCTGGGCCATGACATCCGCCAGGCGGCCAGCCGTTCCGACCGCATCCGTGCGGATTGCCGCAGCGATGCTGCTGACAAATTGATAATATGATAATTCACCGGCATCACAAAATTCTTCTACCGGCGACACATAGGACATGACACGATGCATGACAATCGTATGACCGCGGCGGAACGCATCCATATCCATGCCCGCCTTGATTTCTTCTATCAGTTCAATCAGCCGGGCCGTATTGGTAAACACCGTTCCCAGGGAAATATCCCGCAACAGATCCATGATCTGCCCCAGATTTTTCGTCAACCCTTTGGCTTTGATCTTAAAGACCGGCGTATATTTCTTATTATCGGTACGGTCCGAATACGCCGATACAGCATAATCGATACCGCCGCTGTACAAATCGATCAGCGCTGCCAATTCGCCGTACGTATGGTCTTTCGTGTCGATATCGCCCAGGATATCACTGAGCAGATAAATATACGGCACATCCTCTGCGGCAATACCGTGCAGGTCGAAATATGCATTGACATACGTAATGCCATTCGTAAAATCAGGTACGCAGCATACATGGACACCACTGCAGTCGGTTTCTTCCATGGGCACATTTTCAGCCTGCTTTTCAAGATCTTGCCGTGACAATGTCGGAATCGTCATCAAAGCTTCCGGCGTATCCGGCGTTGCCTGCCGTTTCTTCAACGCCTTGGTCGCCGCGATGATCTGCTGTATTTCAGCATCTGACAATGCCGCCTTATGAGCGGCCAGTTTATCTGCCAATGCCTGATCATGCTGTTCCGTCATTCCCGGCTGAGGTACCAGTGAAATCAACGCATAATACGGATTGTCAAGAATATATTTGCGGATGATATCTTCATAATATGTCGTTTTCAGGCCATCGCGCAACGTCTTCAATGACTGTTCATAAGCCAGTGTCAACAGCGGATCTTTGTCATACAACCAGGTATCCATGCAACGGATCCCATAAATAAGACCCTTGGGACGGCCAAAGAAATCCGCTTCACGAAGAGTAAATTCCGTGCGGTTGAGTGCCCCTGTCAACAGCGTCCTGTCAATCCCCTTTTCTGCCATATCGGTCAGTACCTGACGGACAATGGGCAAAATTTTATCTTTTTTATCTTCATCGGAACCATTGACGGTAATCGACCAGATAGGCTGTAAAATACCATCCTGGAATTCCCCGGAAATATCTTTGCCTACACCGGCATCGACAAGTGCTTTCTTCAACGGTGCCGCCGGCGACTGCAGCAAAACATACGTCAATACCTTGATGGCCAGGGCTAAGGTCGGATCCAGCGCATCATCAATGACGTAGGTCAGGCCGTGAAGTGTCTTGTGTTCCGTCTTATCTCCGGAAGCGACACCATACGGATAGGTCTGTACCACACTGCCCGGACAACGCTGCCGGCCGATGGCCGAGTCAATATGTTCGGCAGTGAATTTGCTCAAGTATTCATCGTTGATAAATTGCAGTGTATCGTCTATATCCATATCGCCATACAGGAAGATATAGCTGTTTGACGGATGATAATATTTCTTATGAAACGCAATGAAATTTTTCTGTGTCAACTGGGGAATATCGTCGGGATAGCCGCCAGATTCCACACCATATGTCGTATCGGGGAATAAATGATCCATCGTTCTCCGTTCCAAATAGGCATCCGGAGAAGAATAAACCCCCTTCATTTCATTGTACACGACACCACTGTACATCAAGGGATCATCTGCCGAATCCAGTTCATAATGCCAGCCTTCCTGCATAAGGACTTCCGGATCAGTAAGCATCTTGGGGAAAAATACCGCATCGAGATACACATCCATCAGATTCTTGAAATCGACGGCATTGCGGCTGGCCACGGGATACATCGTCTTGTCTGGGAATGTCATGGCATTGAGAAATGTATTCAATGATCCCTTCACTAATTCGACAAATGGTTCCTTTAGCGGGAACTTGCGGGAGCCGCACAACGTAGAATGTTCACAAATATGAGGCACTCCCGTACTATCTGACGGTGTCGTCCGGAAGGAGATGGAAAACACTTTATTGTCATCATGGTTCTGGATATATAATACTTTTGCACCCGAACGGACATGATGCATTTCATACGCCTGACTATTCAATTCTTTTACAAATACAGATTTATCGACATGAAACCCATGTACCTCTTTACCTATCATTAATTCCATAGAGTATACCTCTTTCCTTTTTATACAGGCCGATACGTATAATCGCCATTTCCTAAAATACAATCCCTTAATTCCCGGACCGTGCGGACAAACATATCCGGCGGCACGGCCTGGCGTTCTTCCTCAGACCCATAGCCAAAACCAACAAGAATGACCGGCAGTCCCGTATCACGAGACCCAATCACATCAAAGCGGCGGTCCCCTACCATGACGGACTGCCCTTTGCCGGCCGGACCGATGCCGGACAAGATTTGCTGCATCACATCCGTTTTCGTATCGTGGCTGCCTACTGCCGGGCCGGCAATAGCATCGACATACGGAGCAATCCCGAATTTTTCACAAATTGCTTCCGCATGGACCTGCGGTTTTGACGTAGCTACATACGAATGAATGCCCTTTTCCCGCAACTCCCGCAGCATGGGAACAATACCATGAAAAGCACGATTTTCAAACTTTCCGACTGTACTGTAGCGTTCCTGGAAATAAGCATATGTTTTTTTTGCTTTTTCCGGTGAAAAACCATATGCGTTCTCAAAGGTCTGCAATAGTGGCGGCCCTACTACCGTATGCTGATCCAGTCTTCCCTCCGTCGGCTCGCCCATACGGGTCAATGCATAAGCAACAGACTTAATGATTCCCTCTTTAGAATCTGTCAGGGTCCCATCTAAATCAAATAAAACATATTTATACATGCAAGCCTCCTACTATATCTATTCAGTACTGTTTTATCATACCATGTTTACCCCCAATGGGCTAGTAGCAACATCCCCCGTAAAAGAGGAGATAAAGACTCCCCTCAAAACGATTGCCTGCCAATGACTGCGTACCGTCTCAAGGGGAGTATTTTCTAAATTATTTTACCGTAATCAGTTCATAGGTCCGGGTTCCCAGACCAATCTTTTCAGCGTGTTCCAATGTCGTCTTCCAGTCTACATTCGGATTACTGTCGAGGAAATGATCATGATGACAATGCCAATCCGGTTGAGCCAGATTATCAGACAGCTGGCTGTTCGGCAGGGGACTGGCCTTCATACAGGCATCGGCACAAGCCTGGTCGACCGCCATCGGGTCAAAGGAAGCAAACATGCCGATATCCGGCAGGATAGGCGCATCATTTTCTGCATGACAATCACAATTAGGTGAAACATCCATCACCAGATTGATATGAAAACAAGGACGGTCCTGGCAGACGGCCTGGGCATATTCAGCCATCTTGCAATCCAGTTTTTCACTGGCATCCCATTCAATGGTTTCAATGGCATCAAAGGCACAGGCGCCGATGCAGCGACCACAGCCTTTGCACAAATCTTCATGGATGTGCGCCTTATTATTTTCATAGGTAATGGCATTAGAGCCGCATTCCTTGATGCAATGACGGCATCCTCTGCAAAGATCTTCATTTACTTTCGGCTTGCCGGAAGAATGTTGTTCCATCTTGCCGGCACGGCTGCCACAGCCCATACCGATATTTTTGAGGGCGCCGCCGAAACCGGTCATTTCATGTCCTTTGAAATGCGCTAAGGAAATGAACACATCGGCATCCATGATAGCCCTGCCGATCTTGGCATTTTTGACATATTCACCGTTTTTAACGGGAATTTCTATTTCATCAGTACCGCGAAGGCCGTCACCGATAATGATCTGACACCCTGTCGTCACCGTATTATATCCATTGATGTTAGCGCAATCCATATGTTCCAATGCATGTTTGCGGCTGCCCGGATAAAGCGTATTGCAATCCGTCAGGAACGGCCGGCCGCCCAGTTCTTTTACCAGATCCGCTACCGCCTTGACATACTGTGGACGCAGCGATGCCAGACAACCCATTTCACCGAAATGCATTTTAATGGCAACAAATTTCCCTTCGAATGAAATCGTTTCAATCCCTGCCCGTTTGCAGAGTTTTTGCAATTTCATGACATTATTTGTCCCTACTTTACAGCGAAAATCAGTAAAATATACCTTTGCTCTCTCCATGACGTACCTCCTGTCAGATAGTAAAAATAATACTCTTACATTTTACACCTTGAAGCCCGCTCCATGTCAATAGTGTACACAGAAAAAGCCCCCTGAAATAATTCAGGAGGCCTTTCATTGATGATTTATTGCTGTGCTTTACGCATAGCTTTTTTACGATTGTGTTTATCGAGGATTGCTTTGCGGATACGGATGCTTTTCGGCGTAACTTCTACGAGTTCGTCGTCATTGATCCATTCCAACGATTTTTCCAAGCCCATATCACGCGGCGTCGTAAGGCGGAGCGCTTCATCCGTATTGGATGTACGAGTATTGGTCAAATGTTTCTTTTTGCACGGATTGACATCGATATCGACATCACGGTTGCTTTCGCCAACAACCTGGCCGAGATAAATATCTACGCCCGGATTGATGAACATTTCGCCGCGATCCTGCAAGTTGAAAATACCATAACTTGTTGTTGAGCCGGTTTCAAATGCAACCAGGCTGCCGCGTGTACGGCCGGGGATATCTCCCTTCCATGGTGCATAGCCATGGAACACATGATACATGATGCCGCTCCCTTTCGTCGCCGTAAGGAATTCATTACGGAAACCGATAAGGCCACGGGCCGGAATAATGAATTCCAGACGGGTATAGCCGGCAACGTCGACCATATTTACCATTTCTGCTCTGCGGGTACCCAGTTTTTCCATGACAGCGCCCATAAATTCCTGCGGTACATCGATGGTAAGGTTTTCCAACGGTTCACATTTCTTGCCGTTAATTTCTTTGATGATGACAGATGGTTTACCAATCTGCAATTCATAGCCTTCACGGCGCATTTCTTCAACGAGGACGGCGATATGAAGTTCGCCACGGCCGGATACCTTAAATGCATCGGCACTGTCTGTTTCTTCGACACGGAGTGATACATTTGTCTGTACTTCACGGAACAAACGATCGCGAAGATGACGGCTGGTGACAAAATCACCTTCCTGTCCGGCAAACGGACTATCGTTGACATAGAAAATCATCGACAACGTCGGTTCATCGATATTGATTTTAGGAAGTGCTTCCGGATTTTCCGGATCGGCAACGGTTTCACCGATTTTCAAATCAGAAATACCGATAATGGCAGCAATTTCACCCATCGATGCTTCGTCATGTTCAACCCGCTTCAATCCTTCATAGGTATAGACTCGGCCAACTTTAGCCTTCCGCTGGCTTTCACCATCGGTAATGACGACCTGCTGATTCGGATGCATCTTGCCGCGGACAATACGGCCGATAGCGATTTTCCCTACATAATCATCATAATCCAGCGTCGTTACCATGAACTGCAACGGGCCTTCGGGATCACCTTTCGGGCACGGACAATATTTGATGATAGTCTTGAACAACGGTTCCAGATTATCGCTTTCATCTTCCATATGATATTTAGCGATGCCGTCACGGCCATTCGCATAAATAACCGGGAAATCAAGCTGTTCATCCGTAGCATCCAATTCCATGAACAATTCGAGGACTTCGTCTTCGACTTCGGATATACGAGCTTCCGGTTTATCTATTTTATTGATGACAACAATGGGCTTCAGTTTCTGTTCCAAAGCCTTACGCAATACATATTTCGTCTGCGGCATCGGGCCTTCAAAAGCATCGACCAGTAACAATACGCCATCGACCATGTTCAGGACTCGTTCGACTTCGCCGCCGAAATCAGCATGCCCCGGGGTGTCGACAATGTTGATTTTGACACCTTCATGCATAACAGATGTATTCTTGGACAAAATCGTAATGCCCCGTTCCCGTTCAATATCGCCGGAATCCATAACACGTTCAGCTACTTTTTCATTCGAACGAAAAACATGACTCTGTTTCAGCATAGCATCAACCAACGTCGTTTTGCCGTGGTCGACGTGGGCAATAATTGCAATATTACGAATATCTTTGCGTTCCATTAAATGTCCTCTCTCCTATTTAAAAGAAAAATCCAAATTTTTTAATTGTAACTGTATAAGTTTACCATAAAATCATGGATAAGTAAATTACTTTATTCATTCCATTTTCAATTGGAAATCATCTAATCCTCGCCGATAATGCGGACTTCCGTTTCCAAATGGACACCATGGGCTTTTTCTACCCGCTGCTGCACTTCATGGATGACCTGAAGGACATCATGGGCACTGGCATGACCTGTATTGACGACGAAGCCGGCATGCTTGGTTGATACCTGTGCATCGCCGCAAGCCAGTCCTTTCAAACCGGTCTGATCGATAAGCGTTCCGGCAAAATATCCCGGCGGGCGCTTAAACGTACTGCCGGCACTGTGCATTTCCAAAGGCTGTTTACTGCGGCGGCGCCTCATCAGCTCATCCATCCGTTCCTGGATTTCTTGTTTATTGCCGCGTTGCAGGGATAATTCCACTTCCACAACAAATTCCTGAGTCTTCTGGAACCGGCTCTGCCGATAGCCAAACCCAAGATTCGGGGCACTGTACGTGCTCACGCCGCCATGGTTATTCACCGTCCGGACGCGGGATACGATACGGCTCATTTCCCCATCATAGGCCCCGGCATTCATAAATACGGCACCACCCAGCGTACCGGGAATACCACAGGCAAATTCAATGCCCGTAAGGCTGTTTTGCTGAGCAAACTGGCATACATCCTTCATGATATACCCGGCACTGGCCAGGATTTTCCGTTCATTGCAAGCCAGTACTTTCTGCATCTTGTTCAGCTGAATGACGACGCCGCGAATACCGCCATCGCGGACCAGGACATTCGACCCGCCGCCCAGGACCACCAAAGGCAGTTCACAATTCCGTGCTGCCCGGATAGCCAGGGACATTTCCTTCACCGACTGTGGCAGGACCAACACATCAGCGGGACCGCCCACGGCAAAGGTGGTATGGGTACTCATCGGCTCATCAAGAAATATCCTGTCTATGCCGATAGACTGACTCAATTGGGAAATAAAACTTGTCAATGCGTATTTATTAATCAAGGATACTCATTCCTTCTACCATTGAATTCTGAATAATCTGATACACTTTACCTACCATATCCTGCCAGATTTTATATTTCGCAAGATAGGCAGCGGCCTGCTGATTGCTTTGGATCAGCGGCGCCATACGATTTAATTCATCGAACTTCTTTTTCGTCGTGCCACCCATCGACTGGGCATACGCCAGCTCAGCCTGCAATAAAAGAAAATCATGGACCATTTTCTTTGTCTTGGCATCTTTGGCCAATTCATTGCCGGCAGCGATCAGATCCTGGTATTCTTTACACTGATGAATAGCCTTCGCCAATTCATCTGCTTTTTCATATATTTCCATTTGTACACCTCATTCTATTTTAAATTCTTGATGCCGATACCACTCCGGGACATATCGGGAAATCCGAGCTGCCGCAGCGCTTCATAGGATACGATTGCAACAGAATTAGATAAATTCAGGCTGCGTGCTTTGTCCATCATAGGAATGCGGAAGCAGGAGGACGGATATTGTTTTAACAGACTTTCCGGCAAGCCTTTTGTTTCCTTGCCAAACACCAGCATGTCATCATCCTGGAATTGGATATCAGCATAACACTGTTCCGATTTAGTCGTCAAATAAAAAAAGCGATGTCCTTTATATTTTTCTTGCACTTCTTCAAAGTTTTCATGAACTTCTACATCAACGAGAGACCAGTAATCCAGTCCGGCCCGTTTTAAATGTTTATCATCCAGAGAAAAGCCCAGGGGCTTCACTAAATGCAGCGTAATATGATTAGCTGCGCACAACCGGGCGATATTGCCCGTATTACCCGGAATCTCCGGCTCTACCATAACGATATGCATGTTATATCACTCACTCTCCAAAAGTTATTGTACAGGATTTTATAAGGAAGTACAAGTATTATTGCTATTTGCTGGCGATGACTTTATATTGCTTTTATTATACCGGTATGATATAATGGATAATAATTATTATTTGATATTTTTTTAAGAGAGGTGTTTATAAATGGATGTATTAGATAACATTGCTCAATACCCTATTTATTTTGCTCCCGGCTGTAAGCTCATGCAGCTCCAACCGGCTATGGTTTCCGATGTGTATGACTATTTACGTAAATTATTCGGTAAAAACATCAACCTGTACACACGCTGCTGTGCTTTTGACGATGCAAAACAGCACGATGAAGAAGCCGTATTCATCACCTTATGTGATACCTGTTTCAAGATTTACGGCGATACTTATGCTAACCTGCATATGCGCGACTTCTGGGACGTTTATGACGAATATAAATCTGTTTTCCCGCTCGGCGATGAAGAACAAAAACTGCGCGACACCTTGGAAGCTACCTCATGTGTAGCCGTTCCGCAGACCGCCATCAAGAACTGGATCGATGAATGGAAGAATTGGAAAGCTTAATCAAAGGAGCTGCCCATGAAATTCAAGTATTATGGTCATTCCGCTTTTTCCCTATCCGATGAAGCGGGCACGACGATACTGTTCGACCCCTTCATCCAGGACAATCCGTGGACGAAGGTCAGTCCCGAAGACATCGCCTGTCAGTACATTTTTGTTTCCCATGGCCACGGTGACCATTACGGAGATACGGAAATCATTGCCAAGACACAACAGGCGCTGGTCATCAGTACCGCAGAAATCGCCGCACTGTCCGGAGCTCATGGCTGTAAAAACCATGCCCTGCACATCGGCGGCAGTTGGAATTTTCCGTTTGGCCGAATCACGCTGACGCCGGCTCTTCACGGTTCCGGTATTTCCGGCGGCCTGGCCTGCGGCTGTATTGTCGAATTTGCCGGCAAACGGATATATTACGCCGGCGACACCGGACTGTTCTCAGATATGAAACTGGTCAGCCGGTTCGGTCCTATCGACTGTGCTATCCTGCCTATCGGTGATAATTTCACCATGGGTATCGAAGATGCCGCTCTGGCAGCATCCTGGATCCGGCCGAAATTCGTCGTCCCTGTCCACTATGGCACCTGGCCCATGGTAGATCAGGATCCAAAAAGATACAAGGAATTGACTGAAACAAAATACGATATTCCCGTCCAAATCATCACTCCCGGTACGGAATATACATTTTAAAAAAAGAAGGTCCCGCCACACTGATGGCCGGGACCTTCTTTTATGTCATCAATCACTATTATCTGCCGTCAAAGAGAACCAGATATACGTCCATATCATGACCTGACAGGAAATCATCGATTGCCTTTTGGGCTACAGCCAGCGCCTGTTCTTTAGGATAGCCGAAGATCCCCGCTGAAATCAATGGGAATGAAATGGACCGGCATTTCACTTTTGCTGCCAGGGCCAGCGAATTCGCATAACAGGAATACAAGGCCTGTTCTTCTCCCGATTCGCCGCCATTCCAGACAGGCCCGACCGTATGGATAATATACTTCGCTTTCAGATCATATGCGCCGGTCAGGACGGCCTGCCCCGTGGGACACGGTGCCTTCCGGAGACATTCGCACTGCAAGTCATCATATCCGGCAGCCCGAAAAATGGCGCCGCAGACGCCGGCTCCCGCCAACAGGCGGGAATTGGCCGCATTGACAACAGCATCCGTACTCATTTTCGTTATATCACCATGAACGATTTTAAAAGACATAGTTCCACCTTCTATCGATCTATCGATGAGCGTATTCTTTTTCTACCTGTTCTTCTACCAGCGCCGCCCTGTTTTCTATTTCCAGGATAGAATCCATCATCGTCTTTACAAAATCCTCATCCGTAATAGATTTTAAATTGACGCGGACACTGTAAAAAGCAGAACGCATCGCTGCCCGGGCATTCATAGCCGCAATGGCTCCATCGGTAATCACCCAGGCATTACCATACCGCACGGTCTGTTCTGCCAGCTGAAGTACTGTAAAAATATCTTTTCCTAAGGCAAACGGAATTGCCGCCGCATCCTTAAACGCCTGCTGCACGAGATGCTGACGATCCGGCGTATCCCTGGGAAGGCGGACTGCCCGGATTACTCCACCAAACGCATTGGCATCCTCATCTATACCGCGGATATACCGCTGCCGCAACTGGCCAGCCCGGGTACGAATTTCCCGCATGATCAGATCTACATCTTCATAGCCTTTTTTACCAATTGTCAGATTGGCTACCATTTCCACAAGGGCTGCTGCCGATGCAGCCGTCATAGCGGCAATACCGCCGCCGCCGGGAACCGGTTCCCGGGTCGCCGTAGCTTCCAGGAACGTGTCCAACGGCAGCGTGTGAAACATCCGTGGGGACTTAGAACAATCCGGTGATGACGCCATTTTCGTCGATATCCATCTTATTGGCAGCCGGTACTTTCGGCAATCCCGGCATAGTCATGATATTACTGGTCTGACAAACAATGAAGCCGGCACCGGTGCAGACGCGGACATCTTTCACGGTCACCGTGAAATGCTTCGGTGCTCCCAGGAGAGCCGGATCATCGGATAACGAATACTGTGTCTTGGCAACACATACCGGCATTTTATCCAATCCCAGCCGTTCCAGTTCTTTGATTTGTTTTTTTGCATTCCCTTCGAAAACGACACCGTCGCCGCCATAGATTTCTTTGGTAATGATATCCATTTTTTTAGGAATCGATTCATTGACATCATACAATGGCTTATAAGGCGTCTTCGGCTGATCAAATGCTTTCAGCACCTGTTCGCCCAATTCTACGCCGCCTTTGCCGCCTTCGGCCCAGCAGTTGTTGACAGCTGCTGCTACGCCGTATTCGACGCATAATTGACGGAGCAAGCTGATTTCCGCATCCGTATCGGTAATGAAGCGATTGATGCCGACGACGACGGGAACATCATATTTACGCATATTTTCAATGTGTTTTGCCAAATTGGCAAACCCTTTTTTAAGGGCATCCAGATTTTCCGGCTGGAGATTCTTTTTATCGACACCGCCGTGCATCTTGAGCGCCCGTACAGTAGCTACGATGACTACGGCATCCGGTTTGATACCGGCAAAGCGGCATTTGATATCCATGAATTTTTCAGCACCCAGGTCAGCACCGAAACCGGCTTCCGTAACGGTAATATCACCCATCTTCAAGGCCAGTTTCGTCGCCACGACGGAGTTGCAGCCGTGCGCGATATTGGCAAAAGGACCACCGTGGACCAGTGCCGGCGTGTTTTCCGTCGTCTGGACGATATTCGGTTTGATGGCATCCTTCATGAGGATAGCCATCGCCCCTTCGACACCGAGCTGACGAGCATGAACCGGATTGCCATCCAGATCATAGGCCACGATGATATCACCCATGCGTTTCTTCAAATCCATGAGGTCATGTGCCAGACATAATACAGCCATGATTTCCGAAGCTACCGTAATCATGAAATGATCTTCCCGGGGGAACCCGTTGACTTTGCCGCCAAGACCGCAGACGATATTGCGCAATGCCCGGTCATTCATATCCATGACCCGTTTCCAAACGATACGGCGCACATCGATGCGCAGTACATTGCCCTGATGGATATGGTTATCGATTGCTGCCGCCAGTAAATTGTTGGCTGCTGTAATGGCATGCATATCACCGGTAAAATGGAGGTTGATATCTTCCATAGGAAGTACCTGTGAATAACCGCCGCCGGCCGCACCGCCTTTAATGCCGAACACCGGGCCCAGAGAAGGTTCCCGCAGAGCGACCATGGTCTTATGGCCCATGTAATTCAACGCCTGTGCCAGACCGATTGTCGTTAACGTCTTGCCTTCGCCGGCCGGAGTCGGTGTAATCGCCGTTACCAGGACCAGTTTGCCGTCCGGCTGTGACGATAACCGTTTAATCGCTTCAAATGAAATCTTGGCTTTATATTTCCCGTATAATTCCAGATCATCTTCAGTCAGTCCGACTTTTCCGGCAATCTTGACAATTGGTTCCAACTTGGTCTTCTGTGCAATTTCAATATCACTTAATACGTTCCCCATGATGGTATCCACTCCTATCCATTCATTAAAAAAACGCCGACAATCCGGACGTTTCGCCCAGACGGTCGGCATCTTCGCATCATGCTCCACGTGGTGGCTCCACTTCCGTCAGTTGCATGACTTATGACCACATTATACAAGGGATACCGCCTTTTTGTCAATGTCACGAACGGCATCCCATTGCTGCCATGAACCCGATAACCAAGGCCCTGCAGCACTTTTTCAAACGGATTACCAATTGCTTTTGCGCCAAAACGATGGCATCAGCAATGCTAATACGGTAAACGATTCCAAACGGCCCATGAGCATGGAAATACAGACGACAACCTTGCTCATGACCGGCAGGCTGGAATATGTACAAGTCGCCCCGAACTGACCGAACGCCGGTCCGCAGCTGCCCATCGTCGATATGCTGACGCCGACAGCATCAAAAACCGCCACCCCGTCAAACACCAGCAGTACCGTCCACAATACATCCAGCATGGCATATACGAAGAAGAAACGGGCCACGCCATATAATATATCTTCCGAGAATTCATCACCGTTGCTGTGGACATGAAGGACCATCCGCGGATGAAGCTTCATGCCGATGATCGCCTTCATCGTCTTGATCAGCAGGATGATCCGCGTTACCTTAAAGCCCCCTGCTGTCGAACCGGCACAGCCGCCGATAAACATGAGCAGCAGGATAATCGCCTTGGAAAAAGCCGGCCACTGGTCAAAATCACTGGATACAAACCCGGTAGAAGAAGACAATGACGTCGCCTGGAACAATGCCTGCCGTAATGCTTCCGTTCCCTGCCAGCCCTGTTGGCATACGAGGTTGGCCGCCATCAGCAAGGTTGCCGTTATAACAATCCCTATGTACGTGCGAAATTCCACATCTCGGACGATGACCTTCCATCCTTTGCGCCAGGCCGCTACATACATACCGAAATTGGCACTGGAAAGAATCATGAAGAAAACGATCCAGCCTTCAATGACCGGGCTGTTGAAATGGGCAATACTATCGTTATATGTTGAAAATCCGCCCGTCGCAATCGTCGACATGGCATGGTCGACAGCGACGATAGGAGACATGCCGCAGCAGGTAAAGACAATAGATGCCGCCAGCGTAAACGTAATATAGACGGCAAATAAGGCCTTCGCCATTTCCCGTAGCCGCGGCAGCATGCGATTATCTTCCGTAGGCCCGGTACTTTCCGCATTGAACATATGGACAGTACCACGGCCGATCTGCGGGAATAACGCAATAAAGATGACAATGATACCCAAGCCGCCGAACCAATGCGTCATCGAACGCCACAATAACAAACTCTGCGGCAGGACCTCTATATCGTTGAGTACCGTGGCACCGGTACCGGACAGACCGGAAATACATTCCAACACACTGTCCAATATGGACAAATAACCACCGACAGCATATGGAATCATTCCCAAAAAAGTCACCATGATCCAGGTCAGCGCCGTAATGGCAATTCCTTCCCTGTCGGTCAGGCTGTCGGCAGGACGATGGCCATATCCCATCAGGCCCCTGCCGACAAAAACACTCACAATGATTGCCGTAATAAAAGCCAGCAAACTTTCTTCGCCCAGGACAAAAGCTGCCATACATGGTACTGTCAACCCAATTGCGCAGGCCATCGCCACTTTTCCGAGGACGAAAAAAACGATCTTACAATCCATGCTCTGCCACCCCCTACCAGCGGCGGCGCATATAGCGCCCTATCGTCTGCATCACAATCAGGAAAGAAAAAATCTCTATCCGTCCTAAAATCATCAGGAAACTGCAATATATTTTTATCCACGCCGGCAATGAAGCCATATCCACCGGCCCAAATAATTCAGCCGTCGCACCGGCACTGGATAAACAGCCGGCAGCGATTCCCATCGCCTGCAACGTCGTTACACCGGATAACGAAATAATAATCATAGACACAAAAAATACTGCCATAAATAAGAAAAAATAACTTAATACGCGGCTGACGATTTTCATATTCACCGGCATGCTATTGATTTTTATACAAATGACCATGCTGGGATGCGCAATCCGATGCATTTCCCGCACTGCCATCTTAAACAGGACGATAAAACGCATGATTCGCATACCACCGGTCACCGAGCCGATACAGCCGCCGACAAATACCAGCAGGAATAAAACAAGGCAGTCGAAATCAGGCCAGTTCGTAAACGTGGTCGATGAAAAACCGGTCGTACTGACAAAAGATACGACCTGGAAAAATCCATAGCGCAGATTATCCAATCCGGCATACACGCCGGCATACCATAGATTGCCGGAAATGACGAGTCCGGCCACAGCAATCAGGCATAAAAAAATCCGCAATTCCGTATCCTGGAAGATACTTTTCATATCCCGCCGTTCTATCCCTTTCCAGTACAGCAGGAAATTACCGCTGGCTAATATCATGGATATGCCCCCTGCCAATTCCAGCCAGGGGTTATCAAAACGAATAAAATCAAATCCCGAATTACCGCCCGTCGATATCGTCGACAGTGCCGCACTAAACGCATTCGACAAACTCAGTCCGGCAAGAAAATAGCAAATGATGGAAATCAAGGTAATCCCGATATAGATGCGGCCCGTCTGCCAGGCCGTTTCTTCCATTCGCCCGATCATCGGACTGAAGGCAATGCTCTGATGGGCTGACAACGTAATGCCAAAGCAGCCGCTCACCTGCGGTACTATCGTAACCAGCAGGACCAGGAAATTAAGTCCTCCCAGCCATTCCATGACAGCATTCCATAACAAAAGAGACGACGGCATACTTCCCTCAGATAGGGCAACGCTCGTAAGACCCGTCGTCGTATATGCTGACACGCTTTGAAAAAAGGCATCCACCGGCGCGAACAATCCGGATACTATATAAGGTATCATGCCGATGCCACCCAACAGGAACCACACCGTTACCATATACCAGGAGCCCTGCGCAACCGTAAGCTGCCGGCGATGATCGCGGCCGAACTGCAACAGCAGTCCCCCCAGGAGAAACGATATCACCATCGGGAAAAAGAACCAGCCCCATCCAGACTCTCCCCGGCACAAGGCAAAAATCAGCGGCAGTGCCAAAGCACCGCCGTTGATGATGGCAATGCGTCCCAGAAGAAAGAAAAAAAGCTTCCTATTCATCAGAGTCCCTGCCTTTAAAATATTTGATAACTTTCTTAGAATATACAGTCTGGATAAACAAGATGATGCGGTCGCCCGGCATCAATACGGAACTGCCATTTGGAATCGTCGCTTCGCCATCGCGGACATACGCGCAAACCAGACATTCGCGCGGTAATTTGACATCCATCAGGCGTTTGCCCGCAACAGGTGCTCCATCTTGTACGATAACTTCCACCGCTTCGGCCTTGGCTCCTTCCAATAAGGAAACAGAAACGACACCGCCGCGGCGGGCGAAAGCCAGTACTTCGCTGGCTGATAACAACCGGGTGGACAAGACGATATCTACGCCTACTTTTTCCATCAGATCGACATATTCGATGCGGGATACACGCACGATTGTCTTCTTGGCTCCCAGATGTTTGGCAATCAAGGCCAGCATCAGATTCAGGCGGTCATCATCGGTAAGGCAGATAACCACATCGGCATCGGCGATACCTTCCTGTTCGATGAGATCGATATCCGTACCATCACCGCAAACAGCTATGCCGGCATCCAGTTTTTCCGCTACGAGGCGGCACCGTTCTTTATCCTTATCAAAAATCTTTACCTTGACACCCTGCTGATCGAGCATCGGTGCCAAAAAGCGTCCCGTCCGGCCGGCACCGATAATAATGGCCCGTTCGACTTTTTTCGTATCACTCTGGATAAAATTCTTGCTGAATTTTTCTATTGCCTGCGGGTCCCCGATGAAATACGCATTATCATGAGGCAATAACTTATCATCGCCATGTGGAATAATCATCCGGTGATCCCGGAATATCATCCCCGCCAGGATTGACGGCGGAATATCCATATCTTTAAAGGGAATATTCACCAATGGAGAATGGCGGCGTACCTTGGTTTCAAAGAGCCGTACCTTGCCATTGGCAAAATCTTCGACATTCAATGCTGCCGGCGTCATCAGGATACGATTGATTTCACGAGCCGTAATGAGTTCCGGATTCAGCATGAGATCAATATCAAAATTTTCCTTCAAATAATCGCGGGCTTCTGATAAGAACTGCATATCCCGGATTCGTGCCGCCGTATATTTGATGCCATGTTTCTTGGCCAGGATACAGGACACCATATTGACTTCATCAATAGCCGTTACGGCCACGAGGATATCCGCTCCATGAATATCCGGATCATTCATGGTGATAGGACTGGCACCATTCGCCAAAACAGTCAGGACATCGAGAGTATTTTTCACCGCTTCCAGCCGTTCTTCATTATGATCGACAACGACGACATCGAATTGTTCGTTAGACAATAATTCTGCAATGCTATATCCTAATTTACCAGCGCCTACAACTACAATACGCAAGTATATTACCCCCTTAAAAAACCTGTTTCTGGGATACGTTTCAGATACACGTACCCAATTGCTACTATACCACATCTATGTACAAGTAGCTAGAGAGGAATGGCCGCTACAATCATTTCCTACTAGTAAGGCGATAGTAAATGTGATAAAATAAATTGTTTACAGATAGTATCGTATTATAGATAAATATATATATAGTAAGGGGTAACTATGGCTAATAAATTTGTTTCCGGTACCTTGATACTGACCCTGTCCGGGTTTGTCGTCAAGGCTATCGGCAGTATCAACTGGATCATCTTGTCCCGTATCCTCGGCGGGGAAGGCATCGGTATCTATCAGATGGCTTTCCCGATTTATTTACTGGCACTGGAAGTTTCCAGTGCCGGCATACCTATCGCTATTTCCATTATTACGGCAGAAAAGGCCGCCAAAAACGACTACGTCGGTGCCCAGCGTATCTTTCACGTATCACTGACTATGCTCTGTTCGACCGCCCTGTTTTTGAGCCTCGTCGTCTTTTTTGGGTCCCGCTGGATCATCGACTACGGCATCATCCGTGAAAGCCGTGCCTATTATTCTCTCATCGCTCTGGCCCCGGCTATTTTCTTCACCACCATCATTGCCGGCTACCGCGGATATCTGCAAGGCTGGCAGCAAATGACGCCGACGGCGCTGTCCCAAATCGTCGAACAGCTCGTCCGGGTCTTCGTCATGCTCGGTTTTGCCGCCCTCCTGTTACCGTACGGCCTCGATTATGCAGCCGGCGGTGCCAGTCTCGGTGCCGGTGCCGGCGGTGTGGCCGCATTACTCGTCCTCGTATATTATTATTATAAACTGAAACGTTCCCTGCCTACAGACGGCCCTGTATTTCCGCTGGAAAGCGTAGGTCATATCCTCAAACGCCTCATCATCCTGGCCGTGCCAATTTCTCTGGCCAGCATCATGCTTCCCGTCGTTTCCAATCTGGATTTGCTCATCGTACCGCGCCGCTTGGAAATCGCCGGATATTCTACTGCCCAGGCAACGGAACT
>JALCDF010000014.1 GCA_022641375.1 Megasphaera sp.
GTTCTGGTCGTCATCGATATAGCGCAGGTCACCCAGGCGCTTGCGCAACGTATCATCATACCGCCAGAGACCATATGCCGAATCCAGGGAGCCCATGATAGTCTTCGTACTAGGATTGGCAGATCGTTTCATCATCGTCAGGTACCACTGGTTATCTTCCAGCTTTTCTACCGTCGGTGTCAGTTCCCACAGGCCGCCTGTATCGAGGGTCTGCCCCGTCCATGTTGTTCCGTCAGCACCGTTACCGCCGACGAGGAGCAATTTCGTCTTCGTCCAATCATCTTTGGCACTGACTTTCGTTCCGCTGTTCAGGCTCTTATCGAAGACCTGAATAGTACCGCCGCCTGTACCGCTGTTATTGATGTATAATTTGTCGCCGTTCGTTTCACTGGCCAGATCCGTATCCATGAGCAGTGTCCCATTGCTGCCGCTGTACGTATCGGTCGTAATCGTTTCATACGTATCATCGCCGGTATAATGCATGTTAATGGTGCTGTTCGTGTTATCCAGCGATGTCAGCTTGCTGTCTGCCGTCAGGTTCCAGAGGGAATGATTAGAAAATCCCAGATTGACGGCCCCATCGTTGGTCACATCCGTCGAACCCGTAAAATACGAAGCGGACGTCGGGAAAGCTACATTAACGGCCGTTCCACTGCCGTCGGCCGTAATCGTACCGGCTATCTGTTTATCCGTAGCACCATCCGTTGCCGTCACCACGGCACCACCGCTGGCTGCAATCGCCGTCGGAGCAACTATCGCTGTTAAGGCTTTATCAAAAGCCACCGTACCACCTGTTGCATCGATACTCTTTTCTGCCGCCGTGATTACCGTATCGGAATGGAGATTCACAGCTCCCGTATCAGCAGTATAGATGCCGGCATTGGGATAGGTACTATTATCCGTCTTGGTTGCCGTCAGGTTGATTTTCCCCTGTTCGCTGGTAATATCTACGCTACCTGTCCCTTCCGCATGAATAGCCTGGGCAGTCGCATTACCAATCGTAACATCACCCTTTGTTGCCGTGACATTCGTTGTACCACCGCTTGCATCAATGCCTTTGGTCAATGCATCAATAGTAACAACTTTCCCTTTTATATTGAGTAGACCACCTTTATTTTGGATTGCATTTCCATTTCGTGATAACACATGTATATTCCCATTAGTTGATATTATATTCCCTTCCGTATTATCACTATATAAACTCACTGCGCGGTCATCTCCGCTAATATTAATATCTTTATCAGCGCTGATATTAATTGTTGTTATATATCCATCATCTGATAGTGCTACAACTGTCGGATACATACTGCCAGTTTCATCTATATTAATCTCGCCGGTTGCATTAATGTCAAATAACGTATCACCCCCATAAGCTATCGCAGTTATAATATTTGCAGGCTCACTTGCTACTATAGCAGCATCAAAATCATGGACATTGTCAATAACAACGGTTCCATACCACGTCGATGTCGGGGTACCTATTTTTCCACATCCTATCCCACTATATTTTCCTTCATAAGCAAAATCATGTCCCTGCATATCAAGAGAAATTTTGCCTCCACTTTGCACACTAAAAAAACCTTGTTCTGTTGAAGTATCGGTTATCTTTACATTATCTGTCCCATTTAAAACAATATTAGTTCCGTCTAACGCCCGTGCGAAATTTCGATCTATCGTATATTCTCCACCAATATCATGTGTACCGGAAGTTATCATAGTTGATGCTTCGACTATAGATCCCGCCGCAGCCATCGGCAATACCACCATACCAGCCGCCAATGTCTTTAATACTTTCCGCCGAAGCGCCCCTGCTGTAAAATACTGTGTTCGTTGCTTCATGTATAAAACTCCTCTCCACTGTAATGATACCCATCCATTTTTCATAAAAAACATTCCGCTTTATTTATATAAGGTAAAACCGCAAGCTCTTTTTATTTGCATACATTCATCATCACCTATGCTTTTATTGCCTAAAATTCTTCACCAGCAGTGCCACGGTCATCCCTTGCAGCCGCCCTTCCATATCAGTCTGCATCGTTTCATAGAAATCGCTCACTGGATATGGCGTCTTCGTAAAAGGATTCCCATTCTGTTTCTTTTCCAAACAAGGGTTGAGATGGGTCGTCGTCTCCATGGTGCTGACGATATCATAGAGCGTGATATCCCGGCTGTCCCTTCCTAAACAAAATCCTCCTTTCACCCCCTGGATCCGGGTCAAGATTCCTTTCTTTACCAGCGGGCTGGTTACTTTCAGTTGATAATTTTTCGGGATGTGCATCGCTTCGGATATCTCCGCTGCCGTGGCCAGACGGTCTTTCATGGCCAGATACAATACCGTCCGTATTGCATAATCAGTCGTTATGTTGAATTGCATAGAACACCTCCGATCTGAACAGATATCGTCGTTTAACTTTGGCTAAATACCTCACTTTCGATACCGAAAACTGTATTTTAAAGTATACTTTAAAATACAACTTATTTTTTCTTTTAATCGGCTGTACTAAGCCATTTATTAGTATGGTACTTTCTCTTAAAATCAACCCTTTAAAGGATGATTTAGCGAAAAAATGGCCACTTATAAAAATACATAATGATAATATTATACGTATATCGTCATTATGTATTCATGGAAGAGAACGTTGGTTATTAGTTGTTCGTTCTTGGAAGAGCGGTTGTTAAAAAAAACTGACTTTCTCCTCCGCAATTGCTACTGGTGGACAAAATAAGGATGATGCCCACCTCTATCTTTCCAGAACAAAAAACGCCACTATCAAAACTTGCGGGACTCAGAGCTGCCCGTTCTTCTGGCCGTGAATTTGGCACCATCCGTACTGTTGCCAGCTGAATCCGAAAAGAAAACCCATTCTTGCCTATGTGACACGAACCCACGCCCTTATCCTAACGAATATGGGCGTCTTTTCTTTGAAGACGAAAGCGGCAACAATAGGATGGGGCCATCTGAACGGACAGGAGAACGAGCTGCGACTTCCTCCGCAATTGCTACTGGTGGACAGCGTCCTTCTTCACTTCCCGGGCCTGTTTATAGTCTTTGACCAAATAGACGGGGCGTTCTTTACTTTCATTAAATATCCGACCCAGATATTCACCCAGGATACCCATGAAAAATAATTGTATGCCTCCGATGAATAAAACGACGGAAATCAGCGACGGATACCCGGCCACGTTGTTTCCATATAATATCGTCTTGCCGATGATAATCATCATGTATACGGCAGCGATAAAGGCCAGCAGGCAACCGATAACGGATGCCCCCCGCAGCGGCGCCGTCGTAAAACTCGTGATGCCGTCCAAGGCCAGATTACACAATTTCCAATAATTCCATTTCGTCTTCCCCGCTGCCCTTGCCGGCCGGTCGAACACGATTTCTTTCTTCTTGAACCCAATCCAGCTGAACAACCCTTTGGTATACCGCTGGGATTCCCGCAGTCGTTTCAGAGCCTCTACGCATTTCCTGTCCAGGAGCCTGAAGTCCCCGGCATCCGGCTGTACGGGCAGAGAAGAAATCTTTTGCAAAACCCGGTAATATACATGCGACGTCCATCTTTTCAACATCGTTTCCCCTGACCGGGACGACCGTTTCGCATATACATCATCATAGCCCTGCTGCCACCAGGAAATCATCTGCGGAATCAATTCTGGTGAGTCCTGCAAATCCGCATCCATAATGACCAGGGCATCCGTATTCATGTGATCCATCCCGGCAAGCATTGCCGCTTCCTTGCCAAAATTCCGGGACAAGTCAATGACCGACACCCGGCTGTCCTTACACTGTATCGCCTGCAAAATAGTAAGCGTCCGGTCGCTGCTGCCATCATTGACAAAGATAAACTCAAAGTGAAATTGCGGTAATGATTCCATCACTGCCGCTGTCCGTTCATAACACTGCAGTAAAACGGCCTCCTCATTATAACACGGTATCAGTATCGAAATTGTTTTCATCTGTTACATCCCCTTATTCCTGATTATCTGTTGGTCAAAAGAGTATACTTGCCGTCCTGGATCATCTGCGCCGGCGGCGTGCCCAATACGTCCAGACAGGTATCCAAATACATCGTCTTCAAAACGATAATCAGACGTTCCGAACTGTTCCATTGTTCCTTCAGCTGTTCTTCATCCATGTACAAATCCTTGGATGGGGAATGGGCGATACCGAATTCCAATTCTCCCTGATACCCACAGGCAATGACCGGCTGATTCGTATAGTACATAAGGCCCGGGCAAAACGATCCGTAATTGACCAGCTTCGCCGTCTGTGGATCCAGGGCATTCGCCTGCTGGCTGATGCCATAAGCCGACTGATTATTGTGGATTTGCCCCTGTATCTGATGGGCTCCCAACCCAAAGAAGAATCCCATGCAGCACAAGATCACACTGACGGCTATCACATCCCGTTTGCGTTTCCAAACAAAGGCAGCGACTATCGTACCTGCCCATAAGGCAATGATCAGTATCATTCCCTGATGGAGGAAACCGTCTACGGTCAAATAATCCGTATGTAAAATATAGACGATTCCCAATGCCCCAAAGGAAAGACAAAGAAGAGAATTAATCAGGAAGCAATGACAAAGCCAGGTCTTTTCCTGCCGGCATCGCTGTATGGATGCCGCCGTCAATACTGCCATCGGGAGCCAGCACGGCATGATATACGGTGCCAGCTTGGATGATGAAAACGTATAAAAAACATATATAAGACCGAACCAGAGCAATAACAGTATCATATCCTGCCGATTGCGCAGCGAATCTATCTTGCGGATGATGCCGTGTTTGCTGCACAATGCCGCCAAAAATCCCGTCCAGGGAATCATGCCGGCTAAGACGACAGGAATAAAGAAATACCACGGCTGAAATCGTTCATGCATTTTGGTCGCAAAGCGAAGAAAATGTTCCCGAATGAAAAAGAAATAAAAAAAGTCAGGGTTTTCCCGGCACACCAAATAGTACCAAGGCACCGTAACTACCAGAAACAATACGATTCCCGGTACATAGAAAAGGCGGGTAAACAACCGCCACCGTTTGGTCAGTATCGTATACCAGAACAGGATTCCCAAGGGGAAAATGGCACCGATCAACCCTTTGGTCAGTACCGCGCAACCCATGGAAAAATAAAACAACAGCAAGAACCGTTTCCGTTCCGTCCGTTCAAACGCATAAAATGAAACCAGGCAGGCATTGACAAAAAAGGTCAACGCCATATCCAGAATGCCGATGGAAGAAATAATAAGATTCAATGCTGTCGTCGCCAGGATACCGGCTGCCAGCAATCCGGTACGGCGGCCGAACATCATACTGCCAAGCCACCCTGCCAAGAAGACATTCCCCAAGCCGGTCAGCGCCGGCAAAATCCGTCCGGTGAATTCCTGTATCCCGAACAGCTCCATCATCAATGCCGTTACCCAGTAATGGAAAATCGGCTTTTCGAAATACGGCATATAATCCAGATGCGGCGTAATATAATCACCGGATAATACCATTTCCATCGGAATACGTGTATATCTTCCTTCATCCAATTCGATGAGATGATACGAACCGATATGTCCCAGATATAAAAAACAAACAAGCGCGATACAAATAAAAAACAACACACGACGATGATGCCATAAAGCAAAATGCATAAAGGATCCTCCCAGTTTTTACTATTTATACATAAGTATGTACTATGTAGTTAAACAAAATATTAACAAAGTCTTAATGAACCCTTAAGAGGCCCTAATGATTTTTTGAATATTTATATGTTTATTATACACCCATCCGCAAAATCGCAGCTTTTTCCATTTATTTTTGACAGGATTCTTTTCCCCGGCGGAAATTCAGTGATGGACCGCCATAAAACAAGTTGTCGGACAATGTCACCAAATAACCTATACCTATCACAACTGATGCTATCTTTTACTATCTTTTTCTCAATGATGATGATATAATAATCTAGTTACTAAATAAGGAGGATTACATGCTAGAACAATTTCAAAAATTAAATATTAGCGAATCAATTATCAACGCCCTGAATGAAATGGGATTTGAAGAACCTACCCCAATCCAGGCTGAAGCCATTCCGGTCGCAATGGATGGCCGGGACATGATTGGTCAGGCCCAGACCGGTACCGGCAAGACCGCCGCCTATGGCATCCCTGTATTGGAAAAAATATTGAAAGCTGAACCGACGAAGGATATCCAAACCGTTGTCTTATCGCCGACCCGTGAATTAGCCATGCAGGTCGCTGAAGAATTGAATCATCTGGCCCAGTTTACGTCTATCCAGGCACTGCCTATCTATGGCGGCCAGGATATGGGACGTCAGCTGCGCCGCCTGCGCAAATGCCCGCAAATCGTCGTGGCTACGCCGGGCCGTCTGATCGACCATATGAAACGTGGTACCATTAACTTGAGCCACATCTCCACCATCGTCCTCGATGAAGGCGATGAAATGCTGGATATGGGCTTCATCGATGATATCAATCTCATCATGTCCGCTACGCCGGACACCCGTCAGACCCTTCTGTTCTCGGCTACGATGCCGGCCGCTATCCAGAAATTAGCGGAAACTTTCCTTCATGATCCGGAAATCATCCGCATGAAGTCCAAAGAAGTGACCATCGACCTGATCGAACAATCCTACATCGAAGTTCCGGACCGCCAGAAATTCGACGTCCTCTGCCGTCTCCTCGATTTGCAGGAACCGGATTTGGCTATCATCTTCGTCCGCACCAAACGCCGCGTCGATGAAGTCGCGGAAGCGTTGAAAAAGCGCGGTTATTCCGCCGAAGGCATCCATGGCGACCTGACACAGGCCAAACGTGATTCTGTCATCCGGCAGTTCCGTGAAAAAACCATCGATATCCTCGTCGCTACCGACGTAGCGGCCCGCGGACTCGATATCAGCGGTGTCACCCACGTCTTCAACTATGACCTGCCGCAGGATCCGGAAAGCTATGTCCATCGTGTCGGCCGTACCGGCCGTGCCGGTCAGAGCGGTGAAGCGACGACATTCGTCATTCCCCGCGAAATAGAACATCTGCGGACGATCGAACGCCTGATCAAACGCCGCATTACCCGCAGCAAGGCCCCTTCTTTCTCCGAAGTATTGGAAGGTGCCCAGCAGGCAGCCATCCGCAATCTCGTCCATGCTACCGAAGAAGGCGATTTCAGCACATACAAGGCCAATGCTGAAGAATTGTTGACCCACTTCGATTCTGTTGCGCTGATATCCGCTGCAATCAAGCTCCTCACCAAAGAACCGGATACGACACCGGTCAAAATCACGGAAGAAGCACCGCTGCACGTACGCCGCAATAAATCCAATAACGGTGGCGGCCGCCGTCGCTATGACCATAACCGCGATCATGGCCGTTCGGCATCCAACCGCCGGAACGACAAGGGCGGCGATCATTCCCGTTCGCATTCCCGCCGTGACGATCATGGCAACGACCATAAAGAACGTAATGACCGCAATGGCGAAAATAATCGTCATGAAACCCGCCGTCATTATTCACCCGGCAATCGCGGCAACTATAAAGGAAATGCACCGCGCCGCGAAAAAAAAGAATTTAAAGAACCGAATCATTCCGTATTCAAACCGTACTTCAAAGATTAATCGAACAAATACGAATACGAGTATCCCATAAAGAAAACACCTTCCTGCTGCACAACGCAGCGGGAAGGTGTTTTTTATATGCCTTATTCTTTTTTTACTTTAAACCAGGCAGCGTACATCGTCGGCAATACCAGCAAGGTCAGTATCGTGGCTACGAACAGGCCGCTGGCAATCGCTACGGCCATAGGCCCCCAGAAGATGCTGCTCATCAGCGGCACCATGCCTAAGATGGCCGCGGCAGCCGTCAGCATGATCGGCCTGAACCGCATCACCGCCGAATCGATAATGGCATGCCAGGGATTCTCGCCGGCAGCCATATGTTTCTGTATCTGGTCGATGAGGATAACCGAATTGCGGATAATCATCCCCGACAAGGCCAGAATCCCCAGATCCGCGACAAACCCCAACGATTTGCCGAAGATGAGCATCCCGAAGGATACACCGATGATGCCCATGGGCGCCGTAATCAGCGTCAAAAACATCAACGACGGACTGCGCAGCTGCAACATGAGCAGCGTCATGATGACGAGGATCATGATAGGAATCGGCGTCATCAGATATTTAAGCGATTTCTGACTGTTTTCCAACGCCCCGTCTACCTTTACGTCATACCCGAAAGGCATTCCCGTGCGGATATCTTCAATGGAATCATACGCTTTTTGCGTAGCATCATTGGCCGTACCGGATTTGATAGAGGCATTGACCGTAATCGTCGGCTTCAAATCACGCCGCCAGATCAAGCCGTCTTCCGCCGCATAGGTGATATGGGCAATCTGTTCCAACGGCACCGTACCACCCGTCCCGGTATAGACGGGGATACTCTTCAGTTTTGACAAGTCATTGCGGTCACTGTCCTGCAGCCGCAACTGGATGCCGATGGTACGATCGCCGGCATAATACTGGGCCACGGTAGCTCCCGTAAGTTCCGTATACATCGTCTTGGAAACATCCTGGCTGGTAATCCCCAGCGCCCGCAATTTATCCTGATCCAGTTCTATATGCATGACTTTATTCTTCTGTTCCCAATTCAGGAATACATTTTCCACATTGGAATCCTGCCCGATGCGATTGGCAATCTGGCGGGCATAGGTCTTTACTTTTTCCGAATCATACCCGGATACCCGCAGCATGATGGGATAATCCGACGGCGGTCCCAACGGGACTGTCTTGACATTGCAGCGTACCCCGGGCTGTTTATCCCGCATTTCTTCTTTGATCCGCTGCGTCAACGCCGTACGCCCTGCCGTGTCCTTGGCTACGACGACGAACTGGGCATAATTGTTGGCCGGCAAAATCGGTTCCAGCGTCAGGACAAACCGCGGTGCGCCTTCCCCGACATAATAGGAATAATCCTTCAATACATCCTGCTGCCCGTCGAGGTATTGGGCAAGAGTAGAAGCCTCCGCCTGTGTCGCCTGCATGGACGACCCTTCGGGAAGGGTCATTTCTACAATGAGTTCCGGCCGCAGCGACGGCGGAAAGAATTCCTGCGGAATCAATTTCATCATGCCGAGCGACACCATAAATAAGGCTGCCGTCCCGCCCAGTACGATTACCCGATGCAGGAGGAACCAATTCAATACTTTACGGAACATCACGTAGAAACGACTTTGGTACAATGGCTTTTCTGCGGTCGCCGGCTTCACTTTGATGAGATAATACCCAAAAAGCGGCGCGACCATGACGGATACGACCCATGAAATGAGCAGCGAGGCCGTGATGACCGGGAATAAGGCTTTACAAAATTCCGCAGCCGCCCCATCCGAAAAGGCCACGGGAATAAATCCCGCACAGGTTACCAGTGTCCCCGTGAGCATCGGCTTGGCCGTTTGCGTAAAGGCATAACAGGCAGCCGTCAGCCGGTCTTTCCCTTTCTCCAGCTGGACACTCATCATTTCCACGGCAATGATGGCATCATCGACGAGGAGGCCCAGGGCGATGATCAGGGACCCCAGGGATACCTTGTGCAAATCGATGCCGAAGATATTCATGACGCAAAATACACCGGTCAGCACTAGCGGGATACAGAACGCTACGACCAAACCGGTCCGCAGCCCCAGACTGATGAAACTGACGATGAGGACGATGATGATCGCTTCCCGCAGTGTATTGACAAAATCACTGATGGATTCCTTGACTACTTTCGGCTGGTCCGAGACCTGATGGATTTCCATGCCCGCCGGAAGTTCCGTTTTCGCACTGGAAACCAGCTTCTGGAGATTTTCTCCCAACGTCAGGATATTGCCGCCGTCAGACATGGACAACGCGATTCCGACGGCCGGTTTGCCATTATAATACATCTTGGGATCCGCCGGTTCGATGGATTTCCGTTCCACTTTGGCGATATCGCCCAGGCGGAAGACACGGCCATTGGCATTGATTGGTAAATTGCGGATAGCTTCGACATCCGTAAACGAACCGCTGATACGCAGATAGACATTATCTGATTTCGTATCGGTCATACCCGTCGGAGTCATGGCATTCTGACTGTTGATTGCATTTGAAATAGTCGTTGCCGAAATCCCCAATTCAGCTAATTTGGCATTCGCTATTTCCACATAGACCCGTTCGGTCTGGTCACCCAGCAGTTCGACTTTGCTGACATCCGGGACCGTCAGCATCATGCGGCGGATTTTTTCGGCTTTCTTGCGCAAATCTTCATACGTATACCCATCGCCGGTCACAGCATACACCGAACCGTATACATCGTCGAAGCGGTCATTGAAATATGGACCGTATACGCCGTCGGGCAAATCTTTTTTCATGTCGTTCGTCAGATTTCGCACTTCGGTCCAGGTACTTCGTATCTTGTCCGTAGAAATCTTATCATCCAGCGTGACATAAATGACCGACTGCCCCGGCCGGGAATAGCTCTTGATATAATCCAGGTGCTTCGTATCCTGTAATTTTTTTTCGATCTTATCGGTGACCTGGTCCTGCATCTGCTGTGCTGTCGCCCCCGGCCAGGCGACCGTGACGACCATTTCCCGCACCGTATACGCCGGATCTTCCATACGGCCTAACTTCATGTATGAAAAGATACCGGCTATGGCAACGACGATGATGAAATACCACACGAGATATTTATTGTGCAGGGAGACCTCAGACAGATTCCTCATTGCGTATCACTCTCCGTCCGGACGGTTTCTCCCTCTGTCAGCGTATGGACACCGGCCGTAACAACGACATCCGCCGCATTCAGGCCGGTAACTTTTACGCTGTTATCCCCAAATGCTGCTACGGTGACATCCTTCAGCATCAGCTTGTGATCATCACCGACGACCCATACCTGCGGCTGATCTCCGGTCTGATAAATCGCCGCTAACGGCAATACATAAGTTCCCTGCAAATCCGCTTCTTCACTGTCATTCTTGACACTGGCTGTCATGCCGAGCTGCATGCCCGCCGGTGGATTGAGGACCGTAACGCACACTTTATACGTCCGTGATGTCGTGTCAGCCATGGGGGATACTTCCCGGACGACGCCATTCGACTGCTGTCCCTGCTGCGCCCAGAAAGAAATCGTGACCGCTTTCCCTATCGGGAGATTCTGGACCTGATTTTCCGGAACATTGATTTGTACTTCCAAATCATTGGAATGGACTAACGTCAGCACTGTCTGACCAGCAGCTACGACCTGCCCCACTTCACCGTTCACCGCCGTGATCACGCCGTCGGCATCGGCAGTCAGCTGCGTGTATCCCAATTGATTCTGCTGCGCCTGTTGCGACGCCACCGCCTGATCATACTGGGCCTGTGCCTGATCATAAGATGTCTGGTACTGGTCCAGGACAGCTGCACTGACAGCATCCTGGCTATATAATTGCTGATATCTGGCTAAATTAGTCGTCGCCAGATCAAGGGCAGCCTGTGCCGAACTGACCGCCGCCTGGGTCTGATTGACCGACTGGATGATATCCTTGGGATCGACAGTCATCAGGACATCCCCGTTGTGCACGACACTGCCCAGCTGCACATTCCGGGAAATAATCCGGCCGCCAGCCTGGAAGGACAGATTGGATTCATAGCGTCCCCGCACCGTACCGGAATAGGTTCCTTCCGTACTATCCGTGCCGGTCCCCACCTGCGTGACCTTGACCAGCGGCAGTTCTTCTTTTGCTGTTTCCTTTTGACCGCAGCCGCTGATACACGTGATCATCGCTATCACCAGTGCGGCACACAGCCATTTATTTTGGATGATCATATCATTTTTTCCCTCTTTCGGAACATACGACATCGATATCGACCTGAGCTGCATTGTCAGCGGCCATCTTCATGCCCTTGATGGTCATCGCTATGAGATCCTCATCCATATCCTTCGTAAGACAGGATATCCAACGATCCAGTATCTGCTGCAGCGGCTGCCGGAGTTGTTCTCCTTTTTCGGTCAGATACACATGCTTGAACCGCTTATCCGTATCATCCTGTTTGCGAATCACATACCCTTTTGTTTCCAATGTCTTTACATTGCGGGCTACCTGCCCCTTATCAGCAGCAATCCGACTGGCAACTTCATCCTGACAGATACCGTCATGCCCGTAAAGATGCCGCAAGATGACATATTCAGGATAACTAAGATTCCAGGACGCACACGCCGCTGTTATATATGTACGCGACCGTCGTTCTAATATACCGAAATTAGTACCTACTGAAAGAAAATCCATCGTATACACGCCTCCTTAAAGTTGATATTATCAACTAATTATTTATAGTATAGCAGACCATACAGAAATAATCAATATCTCTTTATGGTCTGCCAGTACCAGGACAGTACCCCGAAAAGCGTGTATACAGCACGGTGCCGTTAGTATTATTTTCTTGTCAGTGTATATAGTAAGGCATTGCAAATGGCCGCTGCCACATTGCTGCCGCCTTTCCGCCCTACGGCTACGATATAGGGAACGCCGGTCTGCATGATGACTTCTTTGGCATGCACGACATTGACGAATCCTACGGGAACCCCGATGACCAGGGCCGGATGGAGGCGGCCGTCCCGGACCAGCTTGTCGATCTGCAGCAAGGCCGTCGGTGCATTGCCGACTGCCAGGATGACCGGTCCGTCAAGCGTGCACGCCTTATCCATGCACGCTATCGCCCGGGTCGTACCGTTCGCTTTGGCCTGCGCCGCCACATCCGCATCAGCCATGAAACAACGTTTGCCGCAGTGCAAAGATGCCAGGGCGGTTTTATTGATGCCGGTAAACGCCATATTCGTGTCCGTCACGATGGTGCACCCGTGCCGCAACGCATCCAGGCCCGTTTCAACCGCCCCTTCGCTGAACCGCAGGGTACGGGCATATTCAAAGTCGGCACTGGTATGGATGACCCGTTTGATGATATTTTTCTTCTCCGGCGCCAGTTCAATGTCGCCCAGTTCTTCTTCAATGATTTCCATACTCCGCTTTTCAATATCAGCGGGGGCTATATGTTCGATTTTCATACGGATCTCCTTTGAGAATAACGCTGACACGCCGTTATGAATCGGCGTGCCCCTTGGATATTTCCCCATAAATGCATATGGGGATAGCCGGCAAACAGCTGACCCCGGCTGTACATACAGTCCCAGCGGCGCCGTCCCGCGGCTTTCCGGGCATCACAGCTGATGCCGTTGCAGGTGCTGTCGGAATAATGGAATTCATGAGCGGTGTATGTCTCGCCGGCACGGCAAAACAGCGTATCTTCTTTGGCCGTGACCGTAATATAGCCGAAACGGGTCAACTGCTGTGTCATATACGTCGTCCCGTCGATGGCGCCGACCCAGTCATAGGTCTTGTCCCCATCCCGGAACTGCTTCATGAGATACATGAAACCGCCGCATTCCGCCAGACAGGGTATATTCTGCTGCAGGGCGCGCCACAGGCTTCCGCGCATGGATAGGTTGGATTCTAACTGAGACGCATATAATTCGGGATAGCCGCCGCCCAGATATATGCCGTCACAAGCCGGCAGTTTTGTATCCTGCAGCGGACTGAAATAAATGATTTCCGCTCCCAGTTGTTCCAGGAGACGGAGGGAATCCTCATAATAAAAACAAAACGCGGCATCCCGGGCTACAGCAAGGCACACCTTCCCCACGAAGCCGGGCACCTGGTCTTCATAGGTAAAAGGCCGGGCCTGCCGGGCCAGGGCCATGATACGGTCTATATCCAATGACTGCGCTGCCTGAGCAGCCAACGCCTGTACCCGGCCCTGCAGATCATCGATTTCGCCGGCCGTGATGAGTCCCAGATGGCGGCTCGGCAATGTCCCCGCCGGCACATACGGCATATAGCCCAATGCCGGCAGGCCCGTTTCTTTTTCCCATACCTCTTTATAATAGGCGTAAACAGCGGGCCGGACATGGTTGACGATAAATCCGGCGATATGGCTGTCCGCACGAAAATCCGCCAGTCCCCGGATCTGGGCCGCCAGCGATATGGCCGCACCGTTGCCGTCTACGATAGCGATGACCGGCGTCCGGGTCGCTCTGGCCAGATCATATGCACTGTCGTCGCTGGTCGTCCCCAGGCCATCATAGAATCCCATAGCGCCTTCCAGCACCGCTATATCCGCCGCTGCAGAATCGGCGGCCAGCAGATAACGTGCCATCGCCGCCCCGGCCGTACCGCCGCCAAAGAGGAACATGTCGAGATTCCGTGACGGCGTCCCGATGACCTGGGAATGAAACATCGGGTCGATATAATCGGGGCCGCTCTTGAACGCGGCGACTTTATATTTCCGAGATCGTAATACTGCCAGCAGGGCACACATGATGGTCGTCTTGCCGCTGCCGCTGCCGGGAGCGGCCAATACGATACGCGGTGTATTACACAGAGCCATGGTCAGCCTCCCGAAGCGCCCGGATGATATAAATCGGATTCCGCCCTTTCATCATATGATACGGTCCCACAGTCTGACTGACCGCCGCCGAAATCTGGGTAATATCAACAGCATAACCCTGATGCAGGGTGTAATATGATGTGATTGCCGCCAGCGTTTCCAGCGTGACTGCCGTCATGACGATGCGGCAGGCGGGATTTTTATGGTATATGCTATCCAGTATCGCTGCCATATTGCCTCTGGTGCCGCCGATAAATACCGCATCCGGCCTGGGCAAGGACGCCAGCGCTGCCGGTGCTTTGCCGGCGATTACCGTGACATTGGCGGTACCGAAGCGTTCGATATTTTTCGCTGTCAATGCCAGTGCTTCCTCATTGCATTCACAGGCATATACGTGACCAAACGGTACCTGCATGGCCATTTCCACAGTACACGAGCCGGTACCGGCCCCGATATCATATACGATATCTTCCGGCTGCGGCTGCAGTTTGGAAATGGCGACGGCGCGAATTTCCTGCTTGGTCATGGGCACATTGCCACGCAAAAACAAGTCATCGTCCCAGCCATGGACCGGCCGCTGCAAAACCTGGGCACGGTCGTTCAGGATCATCAGGACCGACGGATCGCCCAGCGTCGATTGCTGCATAGATGCAGCCGTTCCTTCTTCTATCCGTTCATCTTCATAGGATAGATTTTCGCCGGCAAAAACATGCACCTCTCCCAGACCGGCCGTACATAATTCACGGCAGATCGCCGCCACGGAATGCGTCCCGCCCGTAAGGCAAAACACCTTCGGATGACTGAATACGACACTCACCAGCGGCTGACTGCGGCCATGGCGGCTGACGACACAGGCATCCTGCCAGGTCATGGACAAGCGCGCCGCAAAATAGACCAGGCTGCTGATACCGCAGATAAGCTGCACCGTACAACCGGGAATCTCCCGCAGACTGGCGGCCAGACTGAAAAACCCGACATCGCCGGAGACGATGACCGCCGCACAGGCTGCCAATGATTGGGACAATACCGCCTTGATTTCCGACGGGCGGGAAGTCAGATGTGTTTCTTTTCCCCCGGTCTGTACGGCCTGCATCATCCGCTTATCCCCGATGATCAGCCGGCTCTCCGACAACGCCTGCCGGGCCTGTGTCGTCAATAGCTGCGGATTGCCCGGCCCCATGCCGATGATATATACCTTCATATATGATGACTCCTTTACGATGGACTATGACAACTCATCCGGCGATGCGGGTATCCATTTGTCCAAAAACTGACATACTTCACGGCAGTTTTCGCCCGGTTCGGCCTGCCGGGTGATGACGATGGCTTGTGCCCCCGCCTCTTTCGCTGCTTCTATCTTCTCCTGGAAACCGCCGACCCTGCCGGAATCCTTCATCACGACATAGGCCGCATGATACTGGCGGAACATCGCCAGATTCAATTCCTTGCTGAACGGGCCCTGCATACAAATAATCCGGGCCGGCGCATATCCCAGCGACAGGGCTTTGTCCAGCGACTGTCGGGATGATAAGATGCGCAGGACGATACGCCCGGCATATTCCGGCAACGCAGTGTATACCGCTAAGTCCTTGCTGCCTGTCGTCAGGAATATCGTTCCCTCCGTATGCCCCAGGAATTCGACAGCTTCCTCCATCGAGGCGACTGCCAGATAGTCCCGGTCGTGACTGACCGGACGGACGACGCGGATATATTCGACAGATGCCGCCCGGCAGGCCTGTTTCATCGTTGCCGTGACGATAGACGCATAGGGATGCGTCGCATCGATGGCCAGGCCTATGTGATATTGTGCTATAAACGCAGTCATGTCCCGAACATCCATGCGATGTATCAGGACAGTGACATTGGCTGCCTGCGGAAGCAGGGACGCCCCGTATGTTGTCGCCACGGATACATAGACAGCGACAGGTTTTCCAGCTAAATATTCCACCAGATGCCGGCCTTCCGTCGTACCGCCGGCTATCCATATGGATGATGACATAGCAGTGCTCCCTCCTTCAGACTGATTCCCTTCCGGACATACTTATTCTTCAAGCATACCGACAAGATCGGATACATTGGTAATATGCTGTTCGATACAATATTGGTCGATACCGACGGCGATTTCTCCCACCGCTGCCGGATTGACGAAATTATACGCCCCTACGGCTACGGCACTGGCTCCGGCCAGCATGAACTCAATGGCATCCTGCCAGGAAGAAATTCCTCCCAGTCCCAGGATAGGGATATGGACGACCTTAGCCGTCTGCCATACCATGCGCAGCGCTACCGGCTTGATTGCCGGACCGGACAGGCCGCCGGTGATATTCCCCAGCAACGGCCGCCGTGTATGGATATCGACAGCCATGCCGGTAATCGTATTGATGAGGGATACCGCATCCGCTCCGGCCGCTTCGACGGCCTGGGCCATGACCGTGATATCCGTCACATTCGGCGACAGTTTCACAATGACCGGTTTTTTCGTATGATCCTTCACGCTGCGGGTAACAGCTGCCGCCGCTTCCGGCTGCGTACCGAAGACGATGCCGCCTTCTTTTACGTTCGGACAGGAAATATTCACTTCCACTGCCGCTACGCCGTCGACGTCAAGTTCCGCTGCCAGTTGGCCATATTCTTCGACGGTCCCTGCCGACATATTCACGATCAGCGGCGTATCATACTGGCATACCTGCGGTAAGATATGCTGCTTAAACGCGGCTACGCCGGGATTTTCCAAACCGATACAATTGAGCATGCCCGACGGTGTTTCGGCGATGCGTACGCCGGGATTGCCGCTGCGGGGCAGCGGGGTGATGCCCTTGGAAATAATAGCCCCGATCGTATTGATATCGAAGAAATCAGCGTATTCCACCCCGAATCCGAACGTGCCCGATGCTCCCATGACCGGCGTTTTCATCGAAATACCGGCAAATGTAGTTTTTAATCTGTTATCCATTAAAAAACCTCCTGCGCCGGAAATACCGGTCCATCTGCACAAACTTTATACCGTTTGCCGCTTATCTTGCTTGCAAAGGTGCAGCCGAGACAGACACCGATGCCGCAGGCCATCCGTTTTTCCATCGATACTTCACAGTCGATGCCCGCCTGTGCCGTCGCCGCCGCAATCGTCTTCATCATCACCGTCGGGCCGCAGACAGACACGCGGTCGATGGTGTTTTCCGCAAAAATGACCGGCAGGGCCTGGACGGCGAATCCTTTGATCCCTCTCGAACCATCATCGGTCGTAATATAGATTTTCCCCGCATACGGTTCAAAAAACTCCCGCCAGAATATTTCATCCGCCGTCTTGCCGCTGATCAATACGACGGGATGATCCAGCTGTTTCGCCAGGAAAATGAGCGGTGCCAGCCCCACGCCGCCGCCAGCCAGGAGAACGTTCCCGGGAGTCGTCGTAAACAGGCCTTCCCCCAGGGGACCTTCGGCACTGATCCGCTGTCCTTCTTTCAACCGGGCCATCTCATGGGTACCCTGACCGACAAGGCGATAGATGACCGTCACCGTGCCGGCCAATGGATCCGCATCGGCGATACCGAACGGACGGCGCAAAAACGTACTCCCCTCCATATAGCGAAGGTTGACAAATTGACCCGGCCGCGCCTCTTTCGCAATATGCGGTGCCTGCAAAACCATCTTCCATACATCCCGGATAATGGCCTGCTGTGATATGATAACAGCATCTTCTAAGAATTTTTTCACCTGAACCATCCTTTCACCTGATATTTCTATTATTTTACCATAGAAACACCCTCAATATATAGCCTCTACCGTATTTTCATTGACGACCGTCAGTCCTTCCCGTTTCAGCAGGGCCGCCGTGACACCGTCGCCGGCAATGACCGTATGCGTGAACGTGCCGTCATAAATCGCACCGCTGCCGCAGGATGGGCTCCTGTCTTTGAGGATCGCCGCGGTACAATGGAACAATCTGGCCAGCCGCAGGACTTCGGCCGCACCTCGTTCATACGCCGCCGTCACATCATTATCATGACAAGTCACCACCCGTCTGCCCTGCCGTTCTGCCGGATCTCGCGGCGTTGCCAGGCCGCCGGCTTGTTCCGGACAGACGGGAATCAAATGGACATCCGGCCGCTGCAACAGCCTTTGAATCGTATCATAGTGTTTTGATTTACCGTCATACCGGCACATCTGGCCCAGCAAGCAGGCACTGATCAATATATTCATGCTATCCCTCCTAACTATATACATATGTATTATATATTATACCCATATTCCGTCATTCATGCCATATTGTCATTCACAATACGGAAAAGCAAAATTCGTTGCCGCATGCTGAAATAAAATTGCTAATTTTGTCCACCCATACTATAATACGTGATTGATGAACGTACATAATTCCTATCTGTAACAGCGATTCACGATGTGTATACTGTATACATACTGATTTCTATCCCCCCAAAGGAGCTGCATTATGACTGAATCAAAAGAAACTAAAAACACCGCCGATTTGCTCGTCGAATGTCTGGAAGAAGAAGGAGTCCATTACATCTTCGGTATTCCCGGCGAAGAAAATCTGGCTATCATGAATGCCTTGGAAAAATCAAAAATCGAATTTATCACCGTACGCCATGAACAAGGCGCAGCCTTCATGGCCGATATCTACGGCCGTCTCACCGGCAAAGCCGGCGTCTGCATGGCTACCCTGGGCCCCGGCGCCACGAACCTGATCACCGGCGTCGCCGATGCCGACTGTGACGGTGCGCCGCTGGTCGCCATTTCCGGTCAGGTCGGCACCGATAAGATGCATATCACAGCCCATCAGTATCTGGATTTACGGGCTATGTTCGAACCCATCACCCGGCGTGCCTATACCGTCGTCCGGCCGGATACGATGCCGGAAATCACCCGTCTGGCCTTCAAATATGCGGAACGGGAAAAACCAGGGGCGACATTTATCGATCTGCCCGTCAATATCAGCAAAATGCCCGTAGATGAAACGGAAAAACCGCTGCAGCGTAAGGACATCCTCCCGGAATCGGCTTTGGAATCCCAAATCGAAGCCGCGGCCACGATGATTTCCTATGCCAAGAACCCCGTTATCCTGGCCGGCAGTTCCGTCATTCGCAGCCATGCGTCCGCGACCCTGACAAAATTTGCCGAAAAATTAAAACTGCCGGTCATCAATACGATGATGTCCAAAGGTGCCATTCCCTTCGATAATCCGTATGCAATGTGGACTGTCGGCATTCCCATGGATGACTACCAGACCAAAATACTGGAACGAGCCAGCCTGGTCGTCGCCATCGGCTACGATATCATCGAATATGCGCCGGCAAAATGGCATCTCGGCCATGCCGATGTCATCCACATCGATACGATGCCGGCCGACATCAACAAGAATTACCAGCCCCAAATCGAAGTCGTCGGCAGCATCCCGGATTCGCTGGAACGTATCATGGATAAAGCCGCCAGACTGCAGGAACCGAAATTCGCCCTGGATATCCGCAAGCGCATGGTCGATGAACATGAAAGTTACGCCAATGATATGGCCTATCCGGTAAAACCGCAAAAAGCCCTCATCGACTGCCGCAAAGTCATGGGCGAAGACGATATTGTCATTTCCGACGTCGGTGCCAACAAGGTGTGGGTTGCCCGTCATTATAATTGTTATAAGCCGAATACCTGTATCATTTCCAACGGATTTGCCACCATGGGGATTGCCGTCCCCGGCGCGATTGCCGCCAAGCTGGTCCATCCGGAAAAGAAAGTCCTGGCCATCACCGGCGATGCCGGATTCATGATGAACTGCCAGGAATTTGAAACAGCACACCGGTTGGGCACGAATTTCGTGACCCTCATCTTCGATGACAAAAGCTATGGCCTCATCAAGTGGAAACAGGACATGCAGTATGGCCACCACTCCTATGTCGATTTTACCAACCCGGATTTCATCAAATTCGCCGAAAGCGTCGGAGCCATCGGCTACCGCATCGAAAAGACGGAAGACTTGATACCGACACTGATCAAGGCCTTCAAAGCCGATAAGCCGGTCATCATCGACTGCCCCATAGACTATCGCGAAAATATGAAACTGACGGACCGCCTGGAAAAGTTAATGCAGGAAATTTAGACGCCGTCTCAAAAATAATGTATACCAAAAACAGGGATACGACAGACATCAATATCTGTCGTATCCCTGTTTGCGTACGATAATCCTTCACATCCTATTCGTGGCTATATACGGACAACTGTACATAGTTCGGGCTGAAATAGAAGAATTCGCCCTGATCGATTTTGTATCCTGCCGATACCGCGTTGGTTCCTTCCGGAATCGTCGGTGTTTCTTCCCAGCCATAGGCCTGTGCATAGGCAGCCAGTGTATCCGTCGCTCCCAGACCGGATTTATCGAATTTACGGTCGCTGTCCTTATACATACGAATGGCTACGGCAATGTCATTCTTGAAGAAAACAGTGAATTTATGGGTATCATAATTCCAGCTTTCCAGACCGTTTTCCGTCGTCGTACCCGTAGGCTGCTTGTACAACTGGGTCAAATCCGCTTTGGCCATACCCAGATAAATACCGCCCATCGATTCATTGTATTCCGGATGCAGGGACCGGCGTAATGGCGTCTTGTCGTCTACGACCAGATACTGATGCGATTTGTTGCCAAATAAATCCAACTTCATCGTACGTTCGCCATTCGTTTCGGCTACCTTGAATGTACCGGTCCGCGGATAATCATAGGTGCAATCGGTTGCGCCCGTAATGGCATTGCCATTGATGGTACTGTCCGTCACGGTCATAGACAGGGTCCCCTGCGTATTGTACCAATCCCCGACGGCCGGTTCCATCCACGCCGCAATATCTTCCTGAGCGGCACCGGTACTGGTACCGGTATCTTCGGCAAAACATGCTGCAGACACAGCCATCATCATGGCTAAACATAATGTAATCATAGATAATATCTTTTTCATCGTGTGTCTCTCCTCCTGTTAGTAGTTATATCGCAATTGAATATTATACGCTCCTGCCAAAAAGAAAACAATATATTCTTTATATTATATGGCGTATATATCGCTATACATATGCGTACAGCAGGACCTTCCCAAGAAAAGGCCCTGCTGTATGATGTCCTGCCAAATCAGTTAATCCAGGATGCTCCGGAGCGTGTCCTTCACTCCATCCGGAACATTCAATGACGTTTCGATTTCTATATACCCATCATGTGGTACGGCTCCTTCGATGCGCAATGCATCAAGGAGATTATAGCCGGCCACGGACGCCTGCGCGAATTCCGACTTTTTAAGGGCCTGGCTGTAATCGACCGTCACGGTGTTACTTTTGATTTTTGTCGTCACATCATCACTGACTTCAATATGTCCGACAAGCTTTTCCATCATCGATAAGGAAATATGGGAAAACATCCAGCCCGTAAGGCCGCCATGATTTTCCAGATCCTTGTCTTTGACCGTATAGGTTATATACGACGTATCGCCATCATGGACACAGGAATCGATGGTCCCGGAAATATCGACACCGCCGTAGGTCTTCGTATCGGCGTGGATATCCAGACGGCCGTCGCTCCGTGAAGTGACCTTCAAGGCTTTGACCTGATCACTGTCACTGACTTCCTGTTCCAGTACGGCATTGATGGCTTCATCCGGCACATCGAATTTCCCCTGGATAATATTTTCCAGAGACTGCTTGTCCCATGTCTTTTTGATGATCCCAGCATACGAAGCATACTGCGTTACCGTAGCACCGACATTCTGCGGCACCCAGTCTCCCCATCCGGCGGCGGACGCCGAAGCTGTGGAGAGAACAGATGCTGCCAGCATCATACCGACGACTATTTTCTTCATGATATATCACAGCTTTCTTTATATTGTACATTTCTTATGATAGCACAATTGATTCTGTACGCAACCCAATCTGCCGCTTATTTTTTCGGCAGCTTCTTGGCCGATTCCAGTATGGACGCTACGGTCGTAATCAAATTGTCCTGGTCAGCCACGTTTGCAAAGATGACCGCGATTTCGATGGTATTCCCATGCACATAGGCAATGGGATAGATGGTTTCCTTGAACACCTTCTGATTGATAACCAATGTCCGTTCTACGGTCCCTTCATAAAACCATGTACCATTTATCTTCTTAGGGGTCATAGCCTTCACCAGCCTGAAATCAGCCGGCAATTGCGTTGCCAGCTGCCGGTTGGCTTTCGCAAGGATGGCTTTCATATCCGGTTTGGCTCCGATATCGCGGAGATACGAATTTGCTGTCGTGTCCCGTTCGGCCGCTGCTTCCAGTTCCCACCGCGATATCGTGTATCGAAGCATATAACCGTATTGGAAATCAGCATTTTCCTTCTGGACCAGCTGATACGTCTGCGGTTCTACCGGATAAATCTTTTCCATCATGGCTACGACATCGTTGCCATACGTGCCGGCTGTCAGCATCGGCTGCGTACCCGCTTCGATGTACACATCATCGGGAACCGTGATGATACCCCAATGCGGGAACTGAACCATCGTTCCCTTTTCTTTGGCAAACGCGCCGGTCATTCCTACGGTGCACACCAATACGGCCAATATGATTGCTGCCTTTATTTTCATAAGTAATCCTTCCTTTGTCCCGCTCACAGAGATAATATATACGTACATATTTTACCGTATTGAACCGCCCGTGTCAAAGTTCCCGGCGTGAAATCCGCCGGTAAATTTTTCCGTCAGGCTAGCAGTATCTCTACATATATGGTATAGTTATGTATATTGACATATAAATAATCATTTTACAGGAGGTACCCTATGGATTTTACAGTCAACACCACTTCAGCGGCAACCTGCAGTGAAGTCGTAACGAAAGATAATACAGCTATTAAATTTGCCAGCGGCACGGCCCCGGTATATGCAACACCGGCATTGGTCGGACTGATGGAACACGCAGCCGTAGAAGCTGTCGGAAGCCAATTGCCCGATGGATTCGGCACCGTCGGCATCGCCATGAGCATAAAGCATGTATCGGCTACGCCGATTGGACTGACCGTCAAAGCTACGGCAACACTGACAGCACAGGACCGCCGCAAACTGACTTTCCATGTCGAAGCATATGATGATGCCGGCTTGGTAGGAGAAGGAACCCACGAACGGTTCATCATCGAATCTGCCCCATTTATCGCCAAAGCAGAAGGCAAAAAGAAATAATTTTCGTACTTTAAAAAGGGTACACAAACCATGCACCAGCATGGCCTTGTGTACCCTTTTATTCGTATTCCTGACCTGTCTGTCGTTCAACATACCCATCCGCTCCGGCTTGTATTATTTGGTAATAACAGCCAGTGCTTCGCCGGTCTTTACATTGTCACCGGCAGCGACACGGATTTCATGGAGTGTCCCGTCAGCGGTTGCCGTAATATCATTCTGCATCTTCATGGCTTCTAATACAAGGATGATATCTCCTCGTTTGACCGGTTTGCCCGCTTCTGCTTTGAGTGCCGATATCTTGCCGGGCATCGGTGCCTTGACGATAATCGCCCCTTCCGGGATTGGGCCTTTGACGACCGGTTCCGATTCAGTTTCTGGTGCTGCTGCTTTTTGAGGAGCAGCGGGAACAGCTGTAGCTGCCGGCTGCGGTTTTACGACGGGAGCTGCCTGTGGCTCTCCCATTTCTTCCACTGCTACTTCATAGGACTGACCATTTACGGTTACTTTAAATTTTTTCATGCTATATCCTCCTGGATGACTATCGAATTTTCATTATTTCATTCCGGCCAACCGGCCCGCCATGACCCAATTCGTTGCCTTGACAGATTTCTTGCGATGAATGGCCCGGATAGACGTCGGTGCATAGCCGCACGCTGCCACCGCAGCCATGATGACCGCCACGACTTCCGGAGCAATATCATCAGTGGCTGTCGAAACCGGTATCTGTTTCTTAGGCAATACGGCGATTTCTTTTTTCGGCATGACTGCCAGATTGCGTTCCCCCAGAGACACGGGCGGATTTTTCATTACCGCAGCCTTCGGTGCTGCCGGCGTTTTTTCCGTCTGCTCACCGGGTTGGATTTCTTCCATCCGGGACTGCAATGTCTTATACTGCACAGTCAGTTCGTCTACTTGCTGTTGCAGTACAAGGATACGCTGATTCAACACATGTCCGATACCGAATACTAGCCCGGCTAAAATAACAAGGGCAATGAAGAGGATAATCAATACGGAATTTTCCATCTTTGTTCCTCCTTATAACGGCATATTGCCATGTTTCTTAGAGGGCCGTTCTTCCCGTTTGCTGTACAGCATGGCAAGGGCATTGATGATGCGCGGCCGTGTTTCCTTCGGTTCGATGACGCAGTCGACATAGCCGTGTTCAGCGGCTTTATATGGCGTTTGAAATTCTTTGATATATTCCTGTTTTTTCTCTTCTTTATCTTCATCATGCTTGAAAATGATATTTGCGGCTCCATCAGCACCCATAACGGCGATTTCCGCTGTAGGCCAGGCAAATACGGCGTCGGCACCTAACTGCCGGCAACACATGGCGATATACGCACCGCCATAGGCTTTGCGGATGACGACCGTTACCTTGGGTACCGTCGCTTCGCAATAGGCATAGAGCATCTTTGCACCATGGCGAATGATACCGCCGAATTCCTGCGTCGTACCGGGAAGAAATCCTGGAACATCCACCAGTGTGACCAGGGGAATATTAAACGCATCACAGAAACGGATGAACCGCGCCATCTTATCGGATGCATTGATATCCAGGCAGCCGGCTAGGAATTTAGGCTGATTGGCGATAATGCCGACTGTCTGCCCATCCATGCGGGCAAAACAGGTAATGGCATTGAGTGCATAGTTTTCCAGTACCTGGAAAACCTTGCCGTCATCAACACAGGAACGGATAATATCCAGCATATCATAGGGCTTATTACTATTATCCGGAACGATCGTATTGAGGCTGTCATCTTCCCGATCCGGATCATCGCTGCCATCAACAATAGGCGCTTCTTCCATATTGTTGCTCGGCAGGAAATCCAACAATGCCTTGATTTTCGCAATGCAGTCGTCTTCGTTTTCACAGGCAAAATGCGTCACGCCGGATACCGTACTATGCGTAACGGCACCGCCCAGTTCTTCCGCCGTCACTTCTTCGGCCGTTACCGATTTGATGACCGCCGGGCCGGTGATAAACATATTCGACGTATTTTTGACCATAAAAATGAAATCGGTCAATGCCGGACTATATACGGCACCACCGGCACAAGGCCCCATGATGACGGAAATCTGCGGAATGACACCAGATGCCTTGGTATTATTCATAAAAATACTGCCAAACCCCGACAAGGCATCGATGCCTTCCTGGATCCGGGCACCGCCGGAATCATTGATACCGATAATAGGTGCGCCCATCTTGAGGGCCATTTCCTGGACCTGGCATATTTTATGGGCATGCATTTCTCCCAATGAACCGCCTTCGACAGTAAAATCTTCGGCGTAGGCGAATACCAGCCGTCCGTTTACCGTACCATATCCGATGACGACGCCGTCACCGGGGATTTCTTTCTTTTCCATCCCGAAATTCGTGCAACGGTGGTGGATAAACTGACCGATTTCACTGAAGCTGCCTTCATCAAAGAGTTTATTCAACCGTTCACGAGCTGTATATTTACCTTTTCTATGTTGTTGATCAATACGTTTTTGCCCGCCGCCCAATTCGATTTTCTCGAGCTTTTGGCGCAGCAGATCAATCTTTTCTTGATTTGTTGCCATTGTGCACCTCCATTAGAAAGACCTTCGCAATACCCTATATTATACCATAGGTCCGATATGTTTGTCAGTATAGGACATAAAAAGCATACCGGACAAATACTCATAGGATATCTGCCGGCTATGTGGCATCCCGGATGGCAGTATACGGTTACATACAAAGAGACCTGTTCATTCCCAAAATGCAATGAACAGGTCTCTCTGGTATGTATCTATGCTGATATAGTAAACTGACAGCGTGGTTTATTCTCCTTACAGGAGCAGACCCCAATATCACGGTCCCCTCAAACTCTTTCATATTCCATATTTCCATATTCGATGCACCGGCATCACCTCGCAAACCTGGCACTATTTTTTACCATAAAACAGTTGTTAGTTGTTGGTTCTTATAAGAGCGGTTGTTAAAAAACCAATTTTTTTAAGAACCAAGAACCGAATTTCCCAACAACTAACAACTAAATTTCTCAACAACTAACAACAACTTCCCTCTATTCCGCGCATGCTTTATTTTTAGGGATAAGACGTCTGGCGGCTATATTCGTATAGATAAGACCTGCAACGGCCAGCACCATCATGAATGCGCAAACATACCATGCGCCTACATACGAACCCATTCTATCATAATAGGTCGCCACGAGCGGCGCTCCGACTGCCATGCCGAACTGTAAAAACAGATTGGTCATGCCATAAATTTCACCATAATATTTAGAGCCAAAGGTCTTACTGGTCAAAACCGGCGGTGTAACCGTGCCACAGCAAGTCCCGATACCGTGCAAGGCTACAAACAACCAAAGCATCATGCTGCTTTGCGCAAATACCAGCACGATGGTACAAACTGCCATCAGACCACATCCCAGCAATACGCCCGCAGTCGCTCCTTTTACATCAAACACATTGCCCAATAAAATTTTCCCGAAGGTGGCGATTCCCAGATACATCGCTACGGCGTTGGCTACGACTGTCGGTGTGTGGCCGATATCTACTAAATACGCCGGTGCCTGGAACAACACCGCTCCACCGGCAAATCCTACGAAAGCAATACAGATCATGTATATCCAAAAAATACTTTTCCCTTTCAATTGTGCCAGCGGGATTTCCAGTTCGGCAGGCTTCGCCTTGCTGCTGCCCGTATCGGCCTGTTGTCCCGTACCATATGGTTCAAGCCCCATTTCTTCCGGAGATTTTTTAATGATGAAAATAACCAGCGGCAGAACGATTACTACCAGGATTCCGGCCATTCCCCTGTAGGCGATACGCCAGCCATAATCCAGAATCAGCATATTGACGACCGGGCTGAGTAAGAATCCGCCCAAGCCAGTACCAGCCAAGGCAATACTGGTAGCCAGTCCCCGTTTTTCAATAAACCAATTTTTCATGATGATAGATACGGCCATGATGGCCGCCCCGTTGAGGCCCAGCCCAATACAAAATGCAAAGATATAAAACATCGGCAGTGAAGTGGAAATAGAATATCCTAAAAAGCCCACGATAATAAAAAGTACAGAGCACCCCATGATCAGCCTGCTGCTGTATTTTGACATCCAGCGACCTACAAACGGTGACATGAATACCGCCGTCAATGCTACGATCGTACTGCACACACTGAATCCCGCCCTGTCAAATCCTAAATCCGTTGTAACCGGTTTGATAAACAGTCCGAAGAAACTAACCGGTAACGTCCAGGTCAGTCCTAATACTACCACGGATGCCGCAACAATCCACCAACCAAAAAACGTTGTTTTCTTTTTCATGATACTTTTACCTCCTCCATATCCAGTTTATTGTTCCCTGTCAAGCCACAACCCCGCAGCAATCAGCATCGTTTCCATCCCCGTTCGGAGCGTCGGCTGGATCGCCGGAGCCCAAAACGGTGAATGGGGACCGGGCAGCTGGCCTTGTTTCCCCTGCGCAACCGCTTCATCATAGGTATCCTGATCCGAACCGCCTACAAACCAATACATATAGGGCGTCTTCCAGGCTCTGCCATACCGGGAGAAGTCTTCACTAGCACCTTGTGCCGGCGTTTCAAAGACATTGTTTCCAAAATGCTGTATAAAAGCCCGGGCCACCTTTTCACTGACTGCATCATCATTGACAGTCAGGGGATAACTGTTTATTTCTTCGAACAAGGGTTCCCTCGGTGCATGAGATGCCTGCGCCTCGGCTATACAGATTCTTCGAATCGCCGCCAGTACATGGTCTCGTACCTGTTCATCCGTCGTGCGGACATTCAGGCGTATATATGCCTGCGACGGAATGATATTTTCTGCTGAGCCGGCATGAAATTCACCGATGGTAATCACCGCATGGGCCTGTGGGGACACTTCCCGGGCAACGATGCTCTGTAACCGCACTACAGCCGAAGCTGCCATGACTACCGGATCAATACTCTGCTGGGGTACACCGCCATGTCCCCCCTTGCCAAAGAAAGTCACCTGCCAGCTATCTCCGGCCGTAAGGACCTGACCTTTTTTCCAGCCTACGGTCCCGGCCCGGGATGGCATCACATGCTGACCGAAAATAACATCCGGACGTGGGAATTTCTCAATCAAACCGTCCTGGATCATCCCTTTGGACCCGTCCCCTGTCTCTTCATCCGGTTGGAATACCAGCAGCAACGACCCTTGCCACAGCTCTCTGGTTTGGGCCATTACCGTCGCAGCCCCCAACAAACAGGACATGTGCATATCATGACCGCAAGTATGGGCCACTGGCGCGACTTTTTCTTGACTATTTATTACTTCCACATGGCTCATATAGGGCACACCGCTCATTTCTTTCATGGGCAATGCATCCATATCCGCTCTGAGCATCACCGTCGCCCCTTCGCCGTTCTTCATCAGCCCGACAACACCATACCCGCCAACATGTTCCGTCACATCAAATCCCAATTGCCGCAAATGGTCCGCTATGACTCCGGACGTCCGTTTTTCCTGCCGGGATAACTCCGGATGTTGGTGCAAATCCCGATACACTGCTTCTATCGAAGGTACACATTTTTTAATTTCGTTAGATACCGTATTGATAAAATTCGACATGATGATTGCCTCCCTCTATTGACCTGTTTATTTTAGCAATATTAAAGCAATTTTTGCTTTAATATTTGATTATATTATATTATATTTTTTTCATAATTTAAATAGTATATTGGCCTGTTTTTTTAAATATATTTAAAAATAAATGGCATATCATTAAAATATATAAGATACACGCAAATATTTTTTAAAATCGACATTTAAATAGTCCGGCTGTTTGTCAAATGTTGGAGTAACAAAAAAACTGACCACTGGCTAAATGGTTTGAATACCATAGCCCGGACGCAGAATGGTCCACTAGCGGTCAGTTCCTATAATTAATCCTATTTAAGTAATGTCAAAAACAATTTGAAATGTATGCGCAGATGGCTCATTTCTTTCTATTGTATGTGTTATTCATTTTTCCCAAATTCCTTTTATCAATTCATTGATCTGTTCGGAATCACCCCTGCTCGTGCGGTAATGTCATTAAGTTAAGGTTTGGACCAGAATATTTAACAAATGCTCTGACTTTTTTTATTTTATTTTAAATATACACTTGACAAATCTATAAAAATACGAAGCAAAGCCTCTGGATTGAAAACATTTTTTAGGAGGTTTTGCTACATGTCTTATGCGAAAAAAATGAAGAAAATATTAAGAAGTTGTATTAAGCAAACGGTGCAATCATCTTCACTTTTTGTCAAACATCCGAATACGGACTTTACTCGGAAACGAAAATTATCTTTTAAAACCATGTTATATTTATTAACTCAAACTTCCCATACCTAAAATGCTAACCATATCTTGAAGACAGTATATCTTAAGGGATTAAAATACCTTAACTTACACTATTTATATTCTAGCATTAGGTGTACGTGCCTGTGCGCAAGGCCTGAAGACGAAGTTCTTCTCCGTGACAGGACTGGTACTGAAACTAGCGGAAGCACGCCAAAAAGGAACATTGGAGAAACTGACGATGGATCTGCAAAAGCAGGATCTCCTGATTCTGGATGAATGGGGATATGTACCCATAGACAGTACTGGGTCGCAAATACTTTTTCGTATCATAGCAGACAGCTATGAACGGAAAAGCCTGATTCTTACCACGAACCTGGAATTCTCCAAATGGGGCGGTATTTTCACTGATGAACAAATGACCGCAGCCATGATTGACCGGTTAGCCCACCATGGACATCTACTGCTGTTTAATGGCAAAAGTTACCGTATGGAGCATGCCTTGATGCGTCAAGAGACAGACCGGGAATCTGTCTCCTGATGTCCCGCTGAAACTGATGAGTTTCCCCTGATGAAAATGGGGATTTCTGATGATTTTTTTGAGGAATTTCACTTGACAGAATACACCACGCACCCACACGGAGTGCGACCATACTTTGTTAGTTCAGGTACGGCCGTGATACTATTTCAATCCACGCACCCACACGGGGTGCGACGTAATGTAAATCTGAACCTACGTCAATAGAGTAGACACGAAAAACGCGACTTTTAGGAAACAGCCCCTGCATGAATAGAATCCGGTGTTTTGTAACCGATACTGCTGTGAATCCGTTTATGGTTATACCAAGACTCAATATATTCAAAAAGACTTTGATGGGCTTCCTTGTAATCTTTGTAAATACAACGGTTGACTTCTTCCTTCTTCAAAATAGAATGAAAGGATTCAATACAAGCGTTGTCGTAAGGATACCCCTTGCGGCTGTACGAATGCTGTATTTTCTTTTTAGCCAGATATATTTCAAACAGAGCACTCGTATATTGTGAACCCAAGTCGCTATGCAGAACGATTCCTTCCGGTGTAGCCACATTCAGGCAGGCGTTCTTTACCGCACGCACTGCCAGTTCAGCTGTCAGATTATTTCCAAATGACCAGCCGATAATTTTCTTGCTGTAGAGATCCATGACAGAGGCCAGATACGTCCAACCGTCCTGCGTTGTATGGACATATGTTATATCTGTGCACCACTTTTGATTGATGTTGGTAGCCGAAAAATCTTGTTGCAATATATTGATACGTTCAGAAACGGAGCCAGTACTAGCGCAATGACGATATTTCTTGACCACAATCGATCTGATTCCCAAATAGGACATCCGTCTTTGCACCCGTTTCAAGCTGATTGTCCAGTTGTTCTGTAGCAGGCAACGGTAAATCTTGGGTGCGCCATACCGGCACTTTGTGTTGTAGTAAAAATTCAGAATTTCTTGATCCAGTTTCTGATTCTCCTGTTCACGTTGTGAAGCTGTTCTAGTGGACACTTTATAGTAAGTACTCCGGTTCAAGCCAAGCACCTTACACATGATTTTGATTGGATACACACTTTTGAATTTAGTGATGAAGGCAACAATCTCAGCTATTGTTTTCGAGCGAATATGGCTGTAGCTTTTTTTAATATTTCGTTCTCCATTTTCAATTGATGAATCTTTTTTTGCAACTCCTGGTACTCTTTCAAAGTAACTTCCTGTTTTTCATTAAAGGTACCCGAAGGTGCATAAAGTTTTTTCCATTTGTAGATAGTTTGCTCGATTAAGCCATATTCCTCTGCTAGCTGGGAAACCGACTTGCCAGACAGATAAAGGTTGACAATCTGCTTCTTAAATTCTTCTGTGTACCGTTTGCTGTTTTTTGCCATATTGCAACACATCCTTTTCTTTGATTGTAATGTGTCGCACTTTTTGTGTCCACTATTTTATACTAACAGCAATTAGCTGATTGTTATTACGGTTTAACCGTAAGGATCACCCCCGCTCGTGCGGGGAATACAGCTGCGTCCTGGTCTTCTTTTAAAACATCGAGGAATCACCCCCGCTCGTGCGGGGAATACCTTTTTTGGCGGCCTCCGTTTCATCGAACTTGGGGATCACCCCCGCTCGTGCGGGGAATACCCTATTTACCATCTAAAGCTGCTTTAAGATTTGGGATCACCCCCGCTCGTGCGGGGAATACGAATATAGCTCCAATAAGACTCATTGACCGGAAATAGTGCTGTATCGCTTCGTAAGTATTCCAAATTCGGCAGCTCTCCAGCTTTTAAGCAGGCATACAAATACGCGAGAATTGTACAGGCAATTACGTGATAGTCGTCTTTTGCCATACTCGCATTCCTCCTTTTTACTCACTAAAAAAGCACCCACATTGTGAGTGCTCTCTAATCGTTTTTGCTTTTTCTTTTCCCAAGACGTATTTCTTCTTGCTTAATCAGTTCGTCAAGCTCTTTTACCGTCATCTTTTTATATTCTTCTGGAATTTTAAAGCTATCATCAATTACTTCGTATTTTTTATTTTTCATCGCTTTTCACTTCCCAAAAGTCAAAATCGTAGTTCCTTTTTAGCCTTTTCAAGGTTTCCATAACGGCTTCGTACTCATTATACCCTGAGTTAAAAAACTTGGCAACATACATATCAAATATTCTTTCACTGATTTCTTCATTACTTTTGTACGCAAACAGCGTTCCATCATGCCCCGCAACTATGCTTAATTCATAAGAGTTCTTAAAGGCTGAATTCAAATCGTTCACGCTCGGCGGTAAACTCTGTGGATGTGAATGTACAGTTATTAAATCGTTCCGGGATCACCCCCGCTCGTGCGGGGAATACGCGTAGCCCATACCGCTGTTCCATCTGTAATTGGGATCACCCCCGCTCGTGCGGGGAATACAAATATACCCATTATTATATGTTTTACCGGGCGGGATCACCCCCGCTCGTGCGGGGAATACTTGGCTTCCGTCAGCGACAACTCACTAAATTTAGGATCACCCCCGCTCGTGCGGGGAATACTCAAAGTAACCTGATTATCTCCAGTCCGTTCCGGGATCACCCCCGCTCGTGCGGGGAATACATGAAGATTGTAGCCCAGGCGGCGGCTTCGCGAGGATCACCCCCGCTCGTGCGGGGAATACGGTCAGGCAGGAGTGCCAGACCGCATCGTACTGGGATCACCCCCGCTCGTGCGGGGAATACTATTACGGGCTGTCGCATGCCAACCGGAAGGCGGGATCACCCCCGCTCGTGCGGGGAATACCAATAAACGCTATATACCGCTGTGATACCCCGGGGATCACCCCCGCTCGTGCGGGGAATACCGGTATTCCATCAGCCACGCTACATTCTCACGGGGATCACCCCCGCTCGTGCGGGGAATACCATACGAAGAAGGGGCGCGGTTCGGGATCCCGGGGATCACCCCCGCTCGTGCGGGGAATACTTATCGACCATGGCGGCCATTATTCCGATGCCGGGATCACCCCCGCTCGTGCGGGGAATACGGCATCCCATGTCATCTCCCTGTTGCGCCAGAGGGATCACCCCCGCTCGTGCGGGGAATACTTCCTGCTCCCGTAGTTGGGGCGGCATACTGAGGGATCACCCCCGCTCGTGCGGGGAATACGGATCATCAAAGAGTATTTCTTCATTCACCCAGGGATCACCCCCGCTCGTGCGGGGAATACAGAAATGCTCGTTTTGTGGTGGAGAAGCGAAGGGGATCACCCCCGCTCGTGCGGGGAATACCGATTTCTGCTATGCCGCACCACCGGCTCATGGGGATCACCCCCGCTCGTGCGGGGAATACATGATAAGCGCATCGAAGCACTGCGGGGAGCCAGGATCACCCCCGCTCGTGCGGGGAATACGTTCCGTCCGGATTCTTCACGAGAACCCGTTTGGGATCACCCCCGCTCGTGCGGGGAATACACGAGCTGTTGTATCTTTG
>JALCDF010000015.1 GCA_022641375.1 Megasphaera sp.
ATAAATACACCGTCGATACCGGCACCGGCAGCTGCCCGGGCCAGATTGCCGATGAACTGCCGCTGTCCCGAAGAGGTCGTCCCGGCACCACCTGGCAGCTGCACACTGTGGGTAGCATCGAAAACAACCGGATATCCAAAACTGCGCATGATGGGAAAACTGCGCATATCCACAACAAGATTATGATATCCCAGGCTGACGCCTCGTTCTGTCAGCATCAGATTTTCATTGCCTGTATGCGACATCTTTTCCAACACATTTTTCATATCCGACGGCGCCATGAACTGTCCTTTTTTGACATTGATGCATTTGCCGGTCGCGGCAGCCTGTTCCAAAAGATCAGTCTGACGACATAAAAAAGCCGGTATTTGAAGGATATCCAGCACGTCCGCAGCCGGTTCGATTTGTTCAACCGAATGAACATCACTGATTACCGGAACCTTTAATTCATCCTTGACGGACTTCAGGATACGCAATCCTTCCGTAAGACCGGGACCGCGAAACGATGTATAGGAAGAACGGTTTGCCTTATCATAAGACGCTTTAAAAATATAGGTAACGCCCAGTTTTTCACAAATGCGTTTCATTTCCCTGCCAATACGCAGGATACGGTCATAATCTTCGATGACACAGGGACCGGCCATAACAAAAAGCTTGCCGTCGCCGCCGACACTTGTATGACCAATCCGTACGGATTTTACTGTCTCCATTCCTTATTCTCCTTTATGGGCAAAATATTCCCGGATTCGTTTCAAATCATCAGGAGTATCGATGCCGATGAATTCATGATTTGTTTTTATTACTTTTATCTTATAACCATTTTCCAGGACACGCAACTGTTCCAGCGATTCTATTTCTTCTGCCGGTGTCGGATCCATAGCTGCATACCGCAATAAAAAGTCACGTCGATAGGCATAAATCCCAATATGTTTATATGGGCGGACCGCATCATGGAATGAATGGCGCGGATAAGGAATCAGCGAACGGGAAAAATACATCGCTTCATCTTTCAGGTTCATCACTACTTTAACAGCCGCAGCATCAGCGTATTCTTCCTTTTTCAATGGCGCTGCTACCGTTGCCATCTGCAACGACGGGTCTTCTTCAAAAACCCGGCATAGGGCATCGATGACCTCCGGTGAAATAAGCGGTTCATCTCCCTGGACATTAACGACTACATCTGCATTGGGGAAATGTTCTACCGCTTCGGCCAGACGATCGGTGCCATTGGCATGATCTTCCCGGGTCATGACCGCATGACCGCCAAAGGTAACCACTGTATCATACACCTGAGGTGTATCTACAGCCACGATTACCGACTCTAATTTTTTAGCTTTCATCGCCTGTTCATATACCCGTTGAATCATCGGTTTACCCGCAATATCAACCAACGGTTTTCCCGGAAGCCTCGTAGAAGCATAGCGGGATGGAATAATACAAATGAATTTCATATTCTATCCTCCCAACACCTGACGTAATTTTGTATTTACTGCTTCATTTCCTTTTATGATTTCTATTTCTATACCTAATACATATAAGGAAATATTATTTTGTTCTATATATCCAGCCGGCATTTTCACAGCATCTTTTTCTGTCGTAACCAGGACGGCCCCAGCCCGACCGGCCTGCCATACCATAGCATCCATATCTGTTTCCTGATAGGGATGATGGTCATCGTAACGAATAACCCGGACCATATCGTATCCAAATGCTTTGACGGTATGTTCAAACGAAGCGGGATTGCCCAACGCCGAAACCACAATGACTCTGGTGCCCGCAGGCAATGTCTCTTTTTCTTTATTTTGTATTTTCATACTGTCCCAAGCCTTAAAAGGAATACACCATTTAGCACGATGTACCGCTTCCGCAATGGGAGCTTTCTGGTTATACCGACGTATGGTTTCATATATTATTTCCATGTCACGGCGACACCGCTGATCGGCTTTGGTAATAATACATAATCCGGCTCGGTCAAGTTGTTTCATGGGCTCCCGCAAAATTCCTGCCGGCAGCACCTTCCCATTACCGAACGGATTGGCCGCATCAATAAGGACAATATCCAGATTCCGAGCCAATTTCCAATGCTGGAATCCATCATCCAGAAGGAGGACCTGTGCCTGGAAATCATGGACGGCGCGCTGTGCACTGAGGTCCCGCTGGCGTCCAACAATGACCGGCACGCCAGGGAGGCTGCGAGCCATGAGATACGCTTCATCGCCGCCGTCAGCCGCCGTCAGGAACACCGTCGTACCATCAGACATCACCGCCGTATTATTTTCTGCTTTGGACCGGTAGCCCCGGTTCAGCAGTGCGACACGATAGCCCCGCTGTTGTAACCGCCGAGCCAGGAAACAGGCCATCGGGGTCTTGCCGGTTCCGCCGACGGTAATATTTCCCAAACTAATCACGACAGCATTGACCTGCGTTCTCTTCTCCGGATGATCCCGAAAAGAACAGTACTTCCGCAAGACACCCCACCGATACAGTCTGGAAAACATTCCCAGCAGTGACAAGACGAGCTTATCGGCCGGAGATTTACGATGTTCTCCCATCAAATAATTAAAATAAGCAGCTCCCTTTGTACGAAATGACATCATATCATCTCCGCTGTTCATCTAATAAATGCTGTAACTCCAATAAATTTTTTTTAGTCGCGCCCTGATTTTCCTGGACGACTTCTACACAAGAATGTTTCATCTGTTCAGCCCGCTCTTTATGAAGCAGGATATCCAGACACGTATTGACGAATTCCGCTTCGCTTTTGACCATGACGCAGGCACCTCTGCTGCTGAGAAGATCAAAGATTTCCACGAAATTAAACATGTTGGGTCCCACGACGATAGGCTTACCGTGCGCTGCCGGTTCGAGGATATTATGACCGCCGACATGCGCCAGGCTGCCACCTACAAAAATCAAATCCCCCACACTGTACACACGGCCTAATTCGCCAATCGTATCGAGGATGACGCCATCATAGTCAGCACTGACCTTTTTACCGGCTTTCATATCGCTGCGCTTCACCATGGCTATTTTATTCGTCAGTCCTTCGTCACGGATGAGGTCGGCCTGGTAAATATACCGGGGCGCAATAATCAGCTTGGCTCCGGGGAAATGCTCCCGGATAGCATTAAACGCCCGGTACACCGAACCGTTTTCCCCTTTATGGGTACTGCCGGCAATAAATATAGGGTACGTTTCTTCCTTAAATCCCAACTCATGGAGAAATCGTTTCTTTTCCTGAGGTGTTACGATTCCATACGTCTGATCATATTTCGTATTGCCGGTCACGATGACCTTATTCGGATCTGCCCCGATATCAATAATATATTGGGCATCGATACGGCTCTGCATACAGAATATACGGATACTGGACAACACCCGGCGGGTAAAGAAAGTAATCAGATGATACCTTCCGGAACTGCGCTGGCTGATCCGGCCATTCATCATCATGACCGGAATATGTTTATGTTCCGCTATGCGCAGGAAATTCGGCCATATCTCCGTTTCCACGAGGACGATGATCTTGGGATTGACAATACTCAAGATACGATTCGTGAAATACGGCAGATCCAACGGAAAATACAGGATTCCGTCAGCACCGTCAATAATCTGATGCGCCATGCGGAATCCCGTCGCCGTAACGACGGACACAATGATGACTTCATTGGGATGGGTCTTGCGCATCTCCCGGACAATCGGGCTGGCGGCCACGATTTCACCGACAGACGCCGCATGGACCCAGATAGCATGACGATTTGATATTTTCTCTTTCAAATCCGGCGGCAAATACCCTATGCTTTGTTTAATCCGCTGATAAAAGCCCTCTTCCCGGATCAGTCTGTAAATGAGGACGGGAATAAGCGAAGCCCAGTAGCACAACAGCAGGATATTATACAACCAATACATGGATTTTACATGGAAATTAAATTTCATTATTCCGCCCTTCTGGATTATCTTTAAACTGTACGGCATACATATTCGCATACAAGCCTTTTTTATTCAGGAGTTCTTCATGTGTCCCGGATTCGACGATGCGGCCATGATCTACCACTACGATGTTATCCGCATCACGGATCGTACTCAATCGATGGGCGATGACAACCGCCGTCCGGCCTTCCATCAGACGGTCTAATGCCACCTGGACAACTTTTTCGCTTTCCGTATCCAAGGCAGATGTAGCTTCATCCAAAATCAGGATACGGGGGTTCTTTAAGATAGCCCGGGCAATGGAAATACGCTGCCGCTGGCCGCCGGATAACGAGCAGCCCCGGTCGCCGACGATTTCATCATATCCCTTTGGCATATCCATGATAAAATCATGGGCATTGGCTGCTTTGGCAGCGGCGACGATTTCTTCGTCCGTCGCATCCAGGCGGCCGTAGAGGATGTTTTCTCTGATTGTCGCATTGAACAATATTGTTTCCTGCGGCACCAGGCCGATTTGCTGACGCAAGGACGAAAATGTTACATCGCGAATATCAATGCCATCGATGGTCAGACTGCCGCTGTTAATATCATAGAAACGGGGAAGCAAATTCGCTATTGTCGATTTACCGGCACCACTGGGGCCCACAAGGGCTACTACTTCACCGGGCTTTATGGACAGTGTAAAATCCATCAGGGCCGGGTGTTCCTTATCATACGAAAAGAAAACATCGGTAAACCGAATGTAGCCTTTCACCGGCGGCAGTACAACAGCATCCTTCTTTTCCTGGACATCTGACGGGGTATCGAGCGTTTCGAACACGCGGTCAGCAGCTGCCAGTGATTTTTGAATATCGCCATAAATTTCACTGATACGTCGTACCGGATTCGCCAGATTGATCGCATAAATAAGAAATGCAATCAGTGCGCCGGCCGTCATTTCCCCATTGATAACGCTCATGCCGCCATACCAGATGATGCCGGTAACGGCGATGGCCGCAAAGAACTGGATGAACGGAGTCAACAGTGCTGTCAGTTTCGTCGTCGCCATCAATGCCCAGAAGTTGCCATCATTCTGGACCATGAACCGCTTGATTTCATATTCTTCCCGGTTAAACGAACGGATAATACGAATCCCTGAAATGGATTCTTCCAACAGCGCCGTAATATCCGCCATTTTCCCCTGTACCGCATGACCTGCCAGACGCAGCCGGCCGCCAAAAAATTTAATCGTAAAAATGACGAGGGGAACAATGACCAGGGTAAGCATCGTCAGCTTCCAGTATAAAACAAACATGGATACCAGCGACCCCACAAGGATAACCGCTTCCTGAACGAAAGAAATCAGATTCCCCGCAATGGCTGTCTGCAATGCGGTAACATCATTCGTCAAATTGCTCATGATATTGCCGGTCTTGCGCTTATCGAAGTACGATAACGATAACGTCTGCAGATGGCGGTATAATGATTCTCTGATATCATTGACGATTTTCTGTCCTACGAAACTCATTAAATATCTCTGGCCGAAATAAAAGAACCCTCTGGCCAGGAATAACGCCAGAATAAAAATAACGATCAGATTTAATGTAACCACATCTTTATTAGCCAGTACTTTATCGATGACATCCTTGATAAGCCATGGTACCACGACGTTACTGGCGCCAGAAAAGGCCATGCAGATAACCGCTATGACCAGTCTTTTCTTATACGGTAAAATAAATCGCAATAACCGCTTGTAACCTTGCCAACTATTGTATTGCTTCATTAGGCCTGTTTCTCCTTAGTGAACTGTAATATAACCGCTGCCGTACGGTCTATGGCTCCGGCTTCTCCCATCGTCTTCCGGACCTGGGCCATGGCATCGCTCATATCCTGCCGGCACTTCGTATCCGTTAAAACGGGAATGATGATTTTCGCAATATTGTCTCCCGTCACATCATTTTCCCATAACTCCGGCATGATACGGTGCCCCATAATAATATTCGGCAGCCCGATATTCTGGACATGTACCAGTATCTTAGCCAGCCAATAGGTCAACTTACTGACCCGGTAAATCAGTACCGTCGGCAACTTCATGAGGGCCGTTTCCAATGTTGCCGTACCTGATGAAGCAATCGCTGCCGTACTGATATTCATCATATCGTACACATGATCTTCGCCCATATGAACGGGAACCCCCGCCGTTTGTATCATATGATCCAGCAGGGATCGATCGATCGTCGAAGCCCTGGGCAATACAAATTGCACATCCGGCACGGACTGTTTTATTTTTTTTGCCGCATCCAGCATATCCGGAAGAAGCCCTTTTACTTCCTGGAGACGGCTTCCCGGCATGAGCATGACTGTCGGTTTTTCTTTATGGAGGCCAAAGTGTTCCAACGCCGCCTCTTTGCTCATAGACGGATGGACGGCATCTATCAACGGATGTCCTGTATAAACGACATTCGTACCCAATTTCCGGTACATTTCTGCTTCAAACGGAAACAGCGATACCGCCAGGTCAGTATATCTGGCAATGACCGGACCCCGGCTCTTATCCCAGGCCCAAATCGTGGGGAGGATATAATAGACGACCGGAACACCCAGTGCCTTTATTTTCTTGATAAGACGCATATTGAATCCCGGATAATCTACACAAATAAATACATCCGGCTTTTCTTTTTTTATCGTTTCTATCAAAAATGTCCGCAACCGAAAAAAGAAAGGTATCTTTCGTATGATTTCACCAATACCGATAAATCCCAGGTTCTTGATGTCATAAATAATACGGACACCGGCCTCCGCCATGCAATCGCCGCCCATGCCAATGAGCTCAACAGACGGGTCCTGCTGACGAAATGCCCGTGCCAGGTTAGCACCATGCATATCGCCGGAAGCTTCGCCGGCAGAGAACATGATTTTCATAAACGCTCCTATACAACAATATTATCTATCTGCTAATAGTATGACTAAAATTGTTTATCTACCGCACAAATACAAATTCCTTTTGCATTGGCCAGTGCTAATACTTCTTTTTGTTCCACAAACAACGTACGGCCGCTTTCTATAGCCAGTACACTGCAGCCATTGTCAACCATCGTTTGTACGGTAGACAAGCCGACAGCCGGCACATCAAACCGCGTATCCTGATTCGGCTTGGCCACTTTGACGACCACTGCGTCTCCCCGTCCCAGCATGCCGCCGCGGCGGATACAGGCATCGGTGCCTTCAATGGCTTCTACCGCCATGACTGCCTGCTGTTTGACGACAACAGTCTGACCAATATCCATACCGCCCATCGTTTTGGCGGTAACAAACCCGAAACGGATATCGTTTTCTTCTATCGCTGTCGGGCCGCGTTTTGTAAAAACGCCGCATTGCGGCATAAGGGGCTTTAAATACAGCGTCTGGTCCACGACTTCGATGTCGTCTTTTTCCAATTCATCAACGATTTTCAGCATAATCGTATCATCTTTGCGATTATGCAATGATGCAATAACCCGCAACATCCTGAGATCGGGAAATTTCAATCCCTTAAAAAGAAGTTCCTTCGTTACCTTTCCAATCAGCGTAACTTTGGAAACGTCTTCCTTCTTCAATGTTTTAATGATTTTATTCAACTTTGCTACATTGACTTCATAATATGCATCTGCTTCTGTTGCCAATTCCGGTGCTACGTCCGGCACAACGGCCACCACAACTACCTGATGCCCCAGCTGATGCGCAGCTCGTATAAATTCAACGGGTAAATTGCCTATGCCAGCAATCAATCCAACTTTTTCCATATACTATCACCTTTGTGAAAATGAATGAAACATTTACCTTTATATTATACAAAAAAATGTGTCCTGTGTCAGTAAAACAAACTCATATATATGAAAAAAAGGGAGGCAAGAACGCCTCACCCTCCTTTTTATATTTCATTACTCTTTTGTTCCTCTGCAAATTCCCCGATCCGCATCGCGGAGAAAACGGAGAAAATGTTCTACTTCTTCAGAGCTGTCTAATTCTTCTTCCATCCTGAAAATAGCCTGTTTCAAATTCAATCCGGAACGGTATAACAGGCGGAACGCCTGCTTCAATTCACGGCGCACATCTTCCGAAACACCGGCCCGTGACAAGCCCACGCTATTAAGGCCTATACTGCGTGCCGGCTGTCCATCGGCAATGACAAACGGCGGTATATCCTGAACCACTTTTGCCAAGCCGCCAATCATGGAACAGCGGCCAATCTTAACAAACTGATGAACACCGGCAATACCACCGATGACCACCCGGTCTTCCACCGTTACATGGCCGGCAATACCGGCACAATTGCTCATGATGACATGATTCCCTACATTGCAATTATGAGCTACATGGGTGCAGGCCTGGAATAAACAGTCACTGCCAATACGGGTTTCTTCGCCTTCGCCGGTAGCACGGCTGACAGTAACGTACTCACGGAATACAGAGCGGTCGCCAATGATGACATAACTTTTTTCACCATTGAATTTCAAATCTTGTGGCTCTGATCCAATAGATGCACTCGGGAAAAACCGGCAATATTTGCCGATCGTCGTCCACCCATCTATAACAACATGAGCCATGATTTCCGTACCTTCCCCAATGGTAACATGGGGTCCGATAACGGCATATGGCCCTATTTTTACACCAGGACCAATCGTTGCTTCCGGATCTATAATAGCCGTTGAATGTATCACACTTTTCAGTATGTTCCCTTTTTCCTCGGTCATTAAAGTCACTCCTCGTTTCCTGTCTGCTGTAGACAGGAATTCAATTCATAAATCGATACATAGTAATATAATCGGCCATACTCCGTATCATGATGACCGACGAGTTCTTCTGATTTTACCTATTTATATCAGATATGCTCTTTTTTTCTTCATTTATCACATAAATATTACTAAATAGTTTTATTTTTTCGTTGCGCTCGGCATCAGTGCGAAAAGATATTCCCCTTCAGCACATAATGTGTCTCCTACATGGCTTTGCGCCTTTACTTTGCCCATACGGCCTTTAATTTTTTCGATGTCAGCACGCATGACAACCTGATCCCCCGGATGGACTGGATGACGGAAACGCAATTTATCAATACCGGTAAAATACGGGATAAGTCCGCGGTTTTCTTCAGGATACAGCAGTGCTACCCCGCCAACCTGAGCCATGGCTTCTGCTAACAGGACGCCCGGCATAACCGGCATCCCCGGAAAATGACCTTGGAAAAATTGTTCATCAAAGGTAGCGTTTTTAATGCCAATGGCATATTTCATCGGATCTAATTCAATAATCCGGTCCACCAGCAGCATCGGATACCGATGCGGTAAAATTTCCATAATATCCGTTACTTCTAAAATCATTATAAATTCCTCCTAACCTATTTCCTGACAAATTTTTTGTGCTAACATATTGTTCAGTGTATGACTCGATTTAACAGCAATGATATGCCCCTGCAGCGGCTGCCCGATGAGCGACATGTCGCCGATAATATCTAACACCTTATGGCGCACCAGTTCATCCTGAGTACGCAATTTTGATAAGCATGTCGTCTTATCGTAAACGACTGCATTTTCTAATGTACCGCCTTTACCAAGACCCAGCTTCCGCATCAGTTCCAATTCTTCCGTAAAAGCAATCGTCCGGGCAAATGCGATTTCATGTACATAATTTTTTTTGGTAATTTCCGTATCCAAGAACTGTACTCCCAGCATGGGATGAGGATTGATAGATGTAAACGTAATCCGGAATCCGTCATACGGCAGGATAGCAATGAATTTATCATTATCCTGCACCAGATGCTGCTTGGAAACGCGCAGGATGCGCCGGGGTGTATTCAGATCCTGAATACCTGCTTTTTCAATTAATTTAACGAAAGTCAGACTGCTACCATCGGCAACGGGCGGTTCTACCGAATCCATTTCAACAATGCAGTTATCAACTTGCAGCCCTTCCAATGCCGACAATAAATGTTCTACTGTAAAAACTTTTGCGTCTCCCCGTTCCAGGGTCGTCGCTCTCATTGTATTTGTCACATAGGATAACTGTGCCGGTACCGACGGGTGTCCTGGTAAATCTGTCCGGATAAAAACGATACCCGTATTGGCCGGAGCCGGGCGTAATACCATATGAACTTCATTTGCAGCATGAAGACCAATACCACTGTATGAAACAGATTCAGCCAGTGTGGTTTGTGCTACTTCTGACATAGGTATGCCCCTCCTTTCCTATTCTCTTTTATTAAGTATACTTCGCCATACTTAATTATTATATCGTGTAAGACAAGTCTTGACAATATAATCAATAAAAAAAGCTGTCCAACAGGACAGCTTTTAGTTTGGTGATCCACCCGAGATTCGAACTCGGGACACCCTGATTAAAAGTCAGGTGCTCTGCCAGCTGAGCTAGTGGATCATGGCTGGCAGGGGTAGCTGGATTCGAACCAGCGCATAGCGGAGTCAAAGTCCGGTGCCTTACCACTTGGCTATACCCCTAATGGGGCGAGTATAGGGACTCGAACCCTAGCGTAACGGAGCCACAATCCGCCGTGTTAACCACTTCACCATACCCGCCATATATATATCTGCGCCACAGCGTAACCGCAAACAACAGAAGCGCTGTAACGTAGATAATTCTAGCATTTATAAGACGTCATGTCAATACTATATTTTAACTTTTTTTACTTCCCGGAATAACCCGGCTTTCAACCGATGTGTCCTTACCGATCTTTATGTCCGTATAAGACATCTTTGACAAAGTTAGGCAAAACAAACGCGCTGCGCTGGATTCCTTCATTATAATAACGTGTCGGGAATGTCCGCTTGCGATTCGGAGTCCACGTCAGCGGATCATATTGTTTGGAACCCATGGTGAAACAATGCATGCCCGACGGATAAATGGGAATAAATGCCGTGTACAGCCGTGTAATGGGGAATATATCCGATACGCAGTCCCAGATTTCCTTTACCAACGGCTGATGCATGAACGGTGATTCCGTCTGCTGGACAAAAAGGCCGTCTTTCTTAAGGGCTTTGTACGTATTTTTATAAAAATCATACGTAAATAATCCTTTGCCCGGACCAACGGGATCCGAGCAGTCCACGATAATGACATCATAAAAATCCCTTGCCTGATTCATAAACGCGATGCCGTCCCCGACTTTTACCGTCAGCTTGGGATTTTGATCAATCATAGCCCGGGAGATTTCCGGGAAAAATTGTTTTGACAATTCGATGACCTTGCCGTCAATATCCACCATCGTAACATGTTCGACTTCAGGATGACGTACCGCTTCTCTGGCCGCTCCGCCATCACCGCCGCCGATGATCAGGACATTCCTGGGATTGGGATGGAGGAACAGGGGAATATGGACAATACTTTCATGATACATGAATTCATCTTTTATCGATGTCTGAAACACCCCGTCCAATACGAGCATACGGCCGAACGCCGGCGTATCCGCTACGATGATATCCTGAAAATCCGACTTGCCTTTATATAAAATTTTCGTCGCTGCCGCTGTCAAATCCAGATATGGCGACTGATGTTCCGTTACAAATTCTTTCATAATTCTGCCTCCTTGATGTTATGTATATAAATGATGATACTATCATGCCGTCAGTATACATATCGACTATTGCTATTGTACCATAGCACACTATGCAACACAATCCGGGCTCTGACCAATAAATTATAGATTTTTTCTTACAGATACCTTACAGTATTGCAATGTTATGGTAAAATATAATGTAGACTATTATGTAGACTATTTATAGATTGCTAACAAACAGTCATTTCTACTATAGAAATGTTTACAGAAAGAATCGGTTATAGCTAACCGATAAGGTGACACATTATGAAAAACATATTACATATAGGCATTGATATTGGATCGACAACCGTAAAGATTGCCGTTCTCAACGAAGCCAAACAATGTCTCCATGCCTGCTATGTCCGTCATTACACGGATATACGCCAAAAAGTGTGGGATTTACTGCAAAATGCTTACGAAGTATTTGGCGACCAGCAAATCACCATTGCTATTACCGGTTCCGGCGGCATTGCCCTGGCAGATTATCTGTCCATTCCGTTTGTCCAGGAAGTCATTGCCGGTACAAAGGCCGTCCGTACCTATTACCCCCAATCGGATGTCATTATCGAACTGGGCGGTGAAGATGCTAAAATTACCTATCTGACCGGTGGCAACGAACATCGCATGAACGGCAGCTGTGCCGGCGGTACCGGTGCGTTTATCGATCAGATGGCTACCCTTCTCCATACAGATGCCGGCGGCCTGAACCAGCTGGCCGAACAATCCGACACGTTATACCCCATTGCCGCACGCTGCGGCGTCTTCGCAAAAACAGATATACAGGCCCTCCTGAATGACGGCGCCAGCAAAGAAAATGTTGCCGCATCCGTTTTTCAATCCATTGTATTCCAGACGATTACCGGACTAGCCTGCGGCCGTCCTATCAAAGGGACCGTATGCTTCCTGGGCGGACCGCTGACATATTTACCACATCTGCGTAAACAATTCGCTGATACCTTGCATCTGACGCCGGCTCAGGTCATTGCACCGGAAAATGCCCAGGTCTACGTCGCCATTGGTGCCGCATTAGGCAGTTTCGATGAAAAACCGATATCGTTCATGACGCTGATGGGACAAATGAAAAACGTCGATGAAGCATCTCTGGCAAAATCAGACCGTATCGAACCGTTGTTCAAGGATGCTGCCGAATTAGAAGAATTCAAGACCCGGCATGGCCGACATTCCGTCCCCCGCAGAGATATCGCGTCCTACAAAGGCCCCTGTTATCTCGGCATCGACGCCGGTTCTACGACGATCAAAGCCGTCCTTTTAAGCGATGATAATAAAATACTCTATTCACACTATCAGAACAATGAAGGCAGCCCGTTAGCGGCAGCCAAAAAAATTGTCACTGAAATATACAGCCTCCTGCCTGCCGATGCGTTTATTGCCAAATCCGGCATTACCGGATATGGTGAAGCACTACTGAAGGAAGCCCTGCATATCGACATGGGTGAAGTCGAAACGATTGCCCATTATCAGGCAGCCGCCCATTTTTGCCCCGATGTGGATTTTATCCTTGATATCGGCGGTCAGGACATGAAATGCAGCCGCCTCAAAGACGGGCACATCGAAGATATCCTGCTCAACGAAGCCTGCTCCTCCGGCTGCGGTTCGTTCCTGGATACATTCGCAAAATCCCTGAATCTGACGATTCAAGAGTTTTCCCAGGCAGCATTACTGGCCAAGAGCCCTATCGATCTGGGGTCACGCTGTACCGTGTTCATGAATTCCAAAGTCAAACAAGCCCAAAAAGAAGGGGCTACTATGGCTGATATTTCTGCCGGCCTGTCCTATTCGGTCATCAAAAATGCCTTATATAAGGTAATTAAAGTAAAAGATCCGGCTAAATTAGGCCGACATATCGTCGTCCAGGGCGGCACATTCTACAATAATGCCGTTCTGCGGGCTTTTGAAAAGCTGTTGGGCCGTCAGGTCATCCGGCCGGCTATTGCCGGTCTTATGGGGGCTTTTGGCATGGGTCTGATCTGCCATCGTTCCTATGCCGAAGAACCTTGTACTTCTACGATTCTCAGCCCGGCAGAATTACAGGACCTGCAGGTAACAACCTCTATCCGTCACTGCGGAAAATGTACGAATAACTGCCTGCTGACAGTAAACACCTTCAATGACGGCCGTTCGTTCATTACGGGGAACCGTTGCGAACGAGGTGCGGAAGGCACCATAAGCAAACGCAAAAAAGTACTGCCTAACCTCTATAAGGTAAAATATAATCTTCTCTTCAACCGTACGCCATTGGCAAATGGTCCCCGCGGCACCATCGGTATCCCCCGGGTCCTCAACATGTATGAAGACTATCCGTTCTGGTTTACTTTTTTCACGGCCTTAGGCTATACGGTTGTCCTTTCGGAGCCTTCCTCCAAGAAGATATTCGAAAAGGCAATGGACACCGTTCCTTCTGATACAGCCTGCTATCCAGCAAAGCTCGTACATGGCCACATTGAAAACCTGTTGGAAAAAGGTGTCGACCGTATTTTTTATCCCTGCATCCAAAACGGTCCTAAAGAAGGCAGCAAAGATAACACCTTTAACTGCCCCATGGTCATGAGCTATCCGGAAGTCATCCGCAATAACATGGCTGAACGGCTCTCCGATACAAATACATTATACTTATGTCCCTTCCTGCCCCTGCATGATGCTAACCGTATCGTCAAACGTCTCCAGGAAGAATTGCAGGTCTGGGGCCTCGGGAAAAAGGAAATCAAAGAAGCGGCCGTCAAAGCCTGGACGGAAGAAGAAGCGTTCAAACAAAAATATTATGCTATCACCAAAGCCACCCTGGATACCTTGGAAAAGAAGGGAGAACGCGGCATCGTCCTTTGCGGACGGCCGTATCATATCGACCCGGAAATCAATCACGGCATCCCCGAACTGATCAACAGCCTGGGACTGGCCGTCCTCTCCGAAGATGGCGTCGCTCCGCTGGGACAATTCAAAGGCAACCTGCGCGTTGTCGACCAATGGTCTTACCATTCCCGGTTATATCGCGCAGCCCAGTATATCATCCATCATCAGAATTTGGAATTAGTAGAATTAAATTCCTTTGGCTGCGGCCTGGATGCGATTGTTGCCGACCAGGTCCAGGAAATCCTGACACAGGGACACAAGATCCATACGTTGTTAAAAATCGATGAAGGCTCTAATTTAGGAGCTATTCGCATCCGCCTGCGTTCCCTGTTATTCGTCATGAATCACCGTCCGCAAACGGAACAAGCCATCGAACCGTATTCCTATCATAAAACGCTCTTTACCAAAGAAGATAAACAGAAAAACGTGATTTTGGCTCCTTCCATGACACCTATCCATTTTCCATTATTTAAAGCCGCTTTTGCCCATGAAGGCTTCCATATGGAAGTGTTGCCTCATCAGGGACAAAAGGCAATCGATACCGGTCTGGCATACATCCATAATGATGCCTGCTATCCGGCTATCATGTCACTGGGACAGATCATCACGGCGTTAAAATCGGGGAAATATGATTTAAAACATACGTCGGTCATCATTTCTCAAACCGGCGGCTGCTGCCGGGCTACCAACTATATCGGCATGATCCGTAAAGCATTGGCTGATGCCAACTTAGGTGATGTAGCTATCTTGTCGCTGAATACCAAGGGCCTGAATAAGCAGCCCGGTTTCAAACCCCATATGGGATTTTGGCACCGCCTGGTCATGGGAATGATTTACGGTGACGCGTTGCAGCAGGTATTATACCGCACCCGCCCCTATGAAAAGGTGAAGGGAACTGCGGAAGCGTTATTCCACAAATGGCAGGATAAGTGTGCAACCGATTTGCTCAAAGCTGATTTCAAGACATTCAAACAAAATATCCGCAATATGATTGATGAATTCGACCATATTGATATGGTTGAAAAAAAGAAACCGCGTATCGGTCTGGTCGGTGAAATCTATGTTAAATTCCATCCGATTGCCAATAATCACATCGTCCGCATGATTGAAGAAGAAGGCGGTGAAATCATCGTTTCCGGCCTGGCTGATTTCTTCTATTACGGCCTGCTGGACGATCAGTTTCGTCATAAATATCTATCCGGCAGCTGGTTCAAGTCTTTTGCCAGCAAATCCGGCGTGCGGATTCTGGATTTATACCGCAAACCGTATTGTGAAGCAGTCGCCAAGAGCCGTCATTTTGACCCGATTACATCCATTTACGATATTGCCGAAGAAGCAAAACATTTCTTATCGTTAGGACATGAAGCCGGCGAAGGCTGGTTCCTTACGGGTGATATGATCGACCTCATCAAACGGGGCGCTAAGAACATCGTCTGCCTCCAGCCCTGGGCATGCCTGCCTAATCATGTTACCGGCAAGGGTATGATCAAAACATTAAAAGCCTCTTTCCCGGAAATAAACATCGTCGCTATCGACTATGATCCCAGTGCCAGTTCCGTCAACCAGACAAACCGGCTGAAGCTGATGCTGACGACGACTTTTGAAGGAATCCGCAAACCCGTACAGGCAGATGCAAAACCGCTGATGCCGTTTTTAAAAGGCGTCCGGATCAACAGTACGTTGCAAGCAGATAAATAATCAGTAAAACTAAAATGAGGAATTCCCCGCTATGGTGGAATTCCTCATTTTTTATATATATTATATTCAGGACTGTTCTTCTGACAACGTTTCCCATTTTTCGTATGCCTTGTCCAATTCCTGCTGCGTCTGTTCATACAGGTTGGTAAGTTCCAGCATCTTATCGCCGTCAGTCTGATTTTCCGGCATGTTCATCTGTACATCATACATTTTTATGGTTGCTTCTAATTCGGCGATTTTTAATTCCACCTTATTCAGCTTCTGCGCCGTACCGAACGCATTCCCAGAAGTCTGCTTTTTTTTCTGGACAGGAGCCAGTGCCATTTTTTCCCTTTTGACAGGAGTACGTACCGGCTGGGATTCTGCATTTCCTGCCGTCTTTTGTTCTTCTTCGGATTTTTTCTGTGCGGCCAGCTCCGCCGCTTCTTTGAGTTTATCCCGGTAATACGTATAATTTCCCACGTATTCCTGAAGCTTCTTATCTTTCAGCACCAATGTGCGCTGCGTAATTTTATCGAGAAAATACCGGTCATGCGATACGACCAGATAGGTGCCGCCAAAATCCAACAACGCTTGTTCCAACACTTCCCGGGTCGGAATATCCAGATGGTTTGTCGGTTCGTCCAGGATCAGGAAATTCGGTCCCTGCAGGAAGAGTTTCAACAATGCCAGCCGGGCTTGTTCCCCGCCGCTGAGACTGTCAATCGTTTTAAATACATCATCACCGCGGAATAAAAAATGCCCCAAGGCGGCACGGGCATCGTCTTCCCCGTACGAAAAATCATTCATGATTTCTTCCAGGACGGTCCAGCCGCCGTGGAGTTCCGTATGTTCCTGCGCGAAATAACCGATATGTACACGGCTGCCCAGGGTAATATGGCCGCTGTCCGGTCCTTTTTCACCCATGATTATGCGGATAAGCGTCGTCTTGCCGGTGCCATTCGGTCCAATCAGGGATACCGATTCACCACGTCGTAATAACAGCGACAAATGATCAAAAAGTGTCCTGTCAGCAAACCCGCCGCAGATATCATCAAGGACCAATACTTTTTGACCGCATTCTTCAACGGGCTCAAATTGAAAGCGGAGCGTCGCCGCATCCTGTGTCATCTCGATCCGGTCCAGCCGGTCCAATTGTGACTGCCGTCCCCGCGCCTGTTTGGCCTTGATGCCGGCTTTATACTTACGGATATATTCTTCCGTTTCCCGGATGTGTTCCTGTTGTTTCTTATAGGCCCCTTCCAGCGCTTTGCGGCGCTGCTGCCGCTGTTCGATATAACGGGAATAGTTGCCCTTATATTTCGTAATTTTACCGTTATCCAGCTCCAGTATTCCCGTTGCCACCCGGTCAAGAAAATACCGGTCATGCGATACGATAAGGATACCGCCGCCGTAAGATAATAAATAGCCTTCCAGCCATTCCAGCATATCCATATCCAAATGGTTCGTCGGTTCATCCAGGAATAAATAATCCGGACGACGCACCAACGCCTTGGCCAAGTTGATCCGTGTCTTTTGTCCACCGGAAAACTGCTGGACCGGCCGATCCAGATCAGCTTCGGTAAATCCCAGACCATGGATAATCTTACGGGATGAGGCTTCATATTCATATCCGCCCAGCCATTCAAAGCGTTCCTGCAAGCGGGCGTACCGGTCCATGGCATTTGTATCGTCCGGATGATTCTGCATATCCCGTTCGGAATCTTTGATCTGCTGTTCCACATGGAGTACATCCTGCCAGGCATCGGTAATCGTCTGCCGCAGCGTAATATCATCTTCAACGGTAATATCCTGCTGCAGATAACCGATAGATTCCCCTTCAGAAACGGCAAACATGCCGCCGTCATAGTCTTCTTCGCCCATCAGGCATTTAAGGAGTGTCGATTTACCGGCGCCGTTGGCACCAATAAGTCCGATGCGTTCCCCCCGGCGGATTTCAAAAGTTACATCCTGAAAAATCGTATGGATCCCAAACGATTTTGATAATTTCTGTACTTTAATGCTGCCCATGATTCTTCCTTTCTGGTTCTGTCATTACATCTACGGCCACCATCGCCATCGCTTTCGCCCCGGTAAGCGCCTGCATCTTCCCATAATCACTGCCGGCCGCGGCAGCAAATGCCGGCGTATGGGCAGCTATATCATACCCGATACAGATTTCCGGCTGGCTCACACGGGTAACATGGCTTACATCACCGACATCCGTAGAGCCTTCGGCATAGTCATCCTCTCTGACTCCGAATTCTTCATATAGTTCATTAAATGCATCAGCAAAATACACATCCATTTTAGCATCATTGACCATATTGCGGAATAAAGGCTCATAATGTTCCATCACCAGCGTCGTCCCATGCGCATCCGAAACATCCTGCGCCATACGCCGGATCCGGGGCAGCATGACCTCTTCCAGGAAGCCGGCATCAAGGGCACGAATCGTTGCTTTCATGACCGCCTTCTCGGGAATAATATTCGGTGCGATTCCGCCTTCAGTAATGATAGCGCCGATGATATGTCGTTCTTCCAGCTGCCGGTCATATTCTTTCAGCTTGCCGTAAAAATCGATGAGCGCATCCAGTGCATTGACGCCATGATACACCGCATCCGCAACATGCGCCGATTTGCCATAAAAAGTGAATTCCAGGGGATGCGTCGCATACGATGTCCCGCCGATATAAGTCCGGTCCGTCCCCGGATGAATGATGACCGCGGCATCGATAGAATCAAAAACACCCTGTCTGCTCATATAAATCTTACTGCCTGCCGTTTCTTCGGCGGGACACCCAAATACATGCACCGTCGCTTCTTCTCCGGAAACCCTGGAAAAGGCAATGGCGGCACCGATGCTCATGGCTGCAATCAGGTTATGCCCACAGCCATGCCCCATGCCCGGCAACGCATCATATTCAGCCAGGAAGGCCATTTGAAACGGCCCCCGGCCACAGGAGGCATGAAAGGCCGTCGGATACTCTTCAGGAACCAGGCTGGCAACAGTAAATCCATTTTTTTTCAATATATCGCGTAAATAGGCAGAGGCCAGGACTTCCTTTTTCCCCGTTTCCGGATGTTCATGGAGGTATTCGGCAATACCATATATGACAGCCTGCAAATCATCGACATGCTGGCAGATTTGCTGCTTCAATTCTTTACTATTCATTCGTTTCTCCTATTATATGGTACATTATTGTATTATAACATCAGCCTGCTCCATTGTCAGGCGCAGATGCACATCCTTCCCGAACGGAAGACAGGCATTATTCCGGCCATGGCCGGCAGGGAATCCCCACAGCGCCGGTTTACCCCAGCGCCGTGCATATTGCGTGATGATTTCTCTGACCGTAAATTCATGCGGTTGTTTTTCTACAGGCGTACATTTCTCAAACTCTCCAAAAATAATGCCCTGCACCCGGCTAATCAATCCGGACTGTTCCAACTGCCGCAGCATGCGGTCCAGAGAATACGCCTCTTCTCCTATTTCCTCCAGGAGGAGAATGCTGCCGCTGCCGTCCAGACTATATGGTGTCCCCGTCGATACAGCCAACAGCATGAGATTTCCGCCGCAAAGCGGCCCGGTCACATCACCGGGAACCAGGGTTTCCAACACACACTCCGCTGGCAGATCCGGTCTCCCGGATTGCCAGGGATCTGCCAGCCCCCGGATAACGGCCGCCGTTGTATACGGCGCCGGCTCCCGCCCCAAAGACATTACCATCGGACCATGCACGGACGCCATATGGCAGCGCTGTTGGAACACCGTATGAAGCGCCGTTATATCACTGAAACCCATAAAGAGCTTCGCATGCTCCTTTATCATATCATAGTCGAGAAGCGGCAGCAGGCGCGTCGCACCATAGCCGCCGCGAAGACAGACAACCGCATCGATATCATCATCGGCAAACGCCGCATTGATATCCCCCGCCCGGAGCTCATCCGTCCCGGCCAGATATCCGTACCCGGCCGTAACAGACGGATAGCACCGGGTCTGATACCCGATGCTGTGCAAAAAATCAATTCCTGATTCCATACTATCATCAGACAATGCCGACGATGGAGCAACGATGCCAATCGTATCGCCGGGACTGATGCCATGGGGAAATACGTATTTCATGATATTCCTTTCTACAAATACAACGGATGATTTCTTTACCTCACCCGCAATCCGTCTGCACCGCATCCATTATTCAATATAAGCGTGTTTAAAATCTACGAGGCCAAGGGGAGACCAGGAATATCCATGGATGTACGGCTGCGCAACATAGGGCTGCGTCGTATAATAAATCGGAATGATGACACAGTCATCAAAAAGGATTTGTTCCGCTTCATGGAGATATTGGAGACGCTGGACCTCATCATTGGTTGCCTTAGCTTTTTTTATCAGTTCATTATATCGTTCATTATGGTACTGGGCATCATTTTCCTCATCAGAGAACACTTCCATGAAGGACATAGGATCATTGTAATCCGCAATCCACGATGCCCGGGCGATCTGATAGTCTCCCTTGGCCCGGGACGCCATGAATACCTTTGATTCCTGGTTCATCAGACTGACCGTCACCCCAAGATTGGCTTTCCACATCGACTGCATTGCTTCAGCAACCGCTTTATGCATTTCATTCGTATTAAACAGGACGGTTATTTCCGGCAGCGGATGGGTTGCATCATACCCTGCTTCGTTCAACAGCTGCTGCGCCTGCGGCACATCTTCCGTTATGAGATTACCGCCGTCAGCACGAAAATCCGTACCGGTCTTTTCATCGATAATTCCCGGCGGCACCCAGGCATAGGCAGCCTGTTTCTGTCCGCGTACAATGTATCGAATCAGTTCCTGCCGTTGAATGGACATCGCAAAGGCTTTGCGGACACGGACATCATCAAACGGTTTGGCTTTTACATTAAATACATAGTAATATGCCCCCAGGTATGGCGCAATTTTATACAGTCCCATCTTTTCCAGGCGGGTCTGATCCGACGGCGGCGGTTCTACCGTCATATTGGCCTGATTGCTTTCGACCAGGGTCAGCCGGGTAGCCTGTGAATCACTGATAGGGAATTCGATATGTGATAATTTTACGGCATCAGCATCCCAATAGGCTTCATTCCTGACCATATCGATTTCGCTGGAATGGATCCATTTCGTTATTTTGTACGGCCCGCTGCAAACCATTCCTGCCGCATCGGATGCCCAGGTATCCGGATGGGCCTTGACGACGTTCTCCGGTACCGGATAATAGCAATGATTCGCTGTGAGATTCAGGAAATAGGCCGTTGGATTCTGGAGACGGACCTGCAGGGTCCTGGCATCTATCGCTTTTACGCCTACTTCATCTGCTGATGCTTTTTTATTGAAATAATCTTCTCCCTTATCAATACAAAACATCATATATGAATTTTCTGAAGCAACATCCGGATCCATGACTCTCTTCCATGAATATTCGATATCCTGAGCCGTAATCGGCGTACCATCACTCCAACAGATTCCCTCGCGAAGATGGAAGGTATACGTCTTTCCATCAGGGGAAATATCCCAGGACGAGGCTAATGCCGGCTGCGGAATATTGTTATCATCTAAACGGGTCAGTCCTTCGAACAGTTGCAGTTCCGTATTATTTTCCGGCAAAGTCGTCGTCATCGCCGGGTCGAGGCGTGACGGTTCCGCTTCCAGCACATAGCTTATCGTATCGGGATGCTGCACCATGCTACAGCCGCCGAGAATACCGGCTGCAACCGTCATTCCCAAGACAGCTAATATATACTTCCATTTTTTCATTCTTCTCCGCCTCCCTGTACGTGATGACAGGCCACAAAACGCCCCGGCATCGTTTCCTTAAAAGGCGGCACTTCCCGTTTGCAACGTTCATCTGCAAACGGACAGCGCGGATGAAATACACATCCTGCCGGCAAATCAAGCGGACTCGGCACCTCTCCTTTAATGACGATCTTTGGCCGGATCTGTGGGTCCGGCCGCGGCACGGAATCAATCAAAAGTTGTGTATACGGATGAAGCGGATGGTGAAACACATCATCACCGCCCCCTAATTCAACAAGGCGGCCCAGATACATGACTCCTATCCGATGACTCAGATGATGGACCATCGCCAAATCATGCGCAATAAACAAATACGATAATTTCCGTTCCTGCTGCAGTCGTTGCAGCATATTCACGATTTGTACCTGAACGGAAACATCCAGCGCCGAAATAGGTTCATCACAAAAAATACATTGCGGCGATACTGCCAGGGCCCTGGCGATTCCCACGCGCTGCCGCTGGCCGCCGCTGAATTCGTGCGGATACCGCTGTGCTGCTTCTTCGCTCAGATCGACTTCCTGTAAAAGTTCCTTTACTTGCTGGCGCCGGTCCCTGTCATCTTTGCAAAGATGATAGTTCCGCAACGGTTCACTGATGATATCTTCCACCGTCATCCGGGGATCCAGGGACGCATACGGGTCCTGGAAAATCATCTGTACGTGACGGCGAAACCCTATTCCGACAGCAGTTTCTGCCGTGTCATTTCCCTGATACAGTACCTGGCCTGATGTCTTGCTATATAAACCCAACACCGTCCTGGCAAATGTCGATTTTCCGCATCCCGATTCGCCGACAAGACCTACGGTTTCCCCGCTATGAATTTCCAGGGACATATCATGGACAGCATTGAGGATCTGGGTCGGTTTCCCCAGCCAGTTCGTTTCCATAATGAAATTTTTTGTCAAATGGCGGACAGCAATCAAATCCATTATGCCATGCCCCCTTTTTTCCATTCCGGGCTCAGGAGCCAGCACGATGCCTGATGGATCCCGTCCTGACGACAGGCCGGCGGCAAGCGATGCATGCATACTTTCATCGCATACGGACAGCGCGGATAGAACCGGCAGCCTGCCGGCATATGAAATAAATCCGGAGCCTGTCCGTCGATACCCGTCAACACTTTATCCTTATGATCCGGATCCGGCAATGATGCCAACAATCCCCTGGTATACGGATGGGCCGGACGATAGAATATATCCCCGGCAGTCCCCTGTTCCACGACCATGCCGGCATACATGACATAGATACGGCGACACATTTGGGCAATCACTCCCAGATTATGTGAAATAAGAACGACCGCCATACCTGATTTTTCCTGCAACTTCCGAAGAAGGGCCAATACCTGAGCTTCTGTCGTCACGTCAAGAGCTGTCGTCGGTTCATCCGCAAACAGAAGGCGCGGCGAACAGGACAAGGCCATGGCGATGAGACAACGCTGCCGCATCCCTCCCGACAATTCATGCGGGTACTGATGGATTCGTTTTTCCGGCGATGTCATACCGACGGCTTTCAACAGCTCTACCGCCTGCACATCCGCTTCCGTACGGTTCAGATGCTGATGTATCTCCAATCCTTCCCGGATCTGACTGCCGATGGTAAGGACCGGATTCAGTGACGTCATCGGATCCTGAAAAACCATCGCCATTTCTTTTCCCCGCAACCGGTTCATTTCATGATCGGATATGGGAAGTACATCTCGACCGTCCCAATAAATATGCCCGCACTGATATACCGCGGCACCGGCGGGAAGTAATTTCATCACAGCCTGGGCCGTCACCGACTTGCCGCAGCCCGATTCACCGACAATACCGACGGTTTCACCGGCATCCACGGATATAGAAACATCATGAATTGCTTCTAACAAACCGCGATACGTATGAAATGCTATGGAAACATGTTCCATTTCCAGTAAATGTTTCATCGGCTTTCCCCTTTCTGATTCTGCGGGTCCAGGGCATCCCGGAAACCGTCACCAAGAAACATGAATCCCAGCATGGTAATACACAGGGCCAATGCGGGGAACACCAGCTGAAACGGGAAAGACCGCATACTATTGATTCCTTCTGAAGATAATACACCCCAGCTGGCCATCGGTGCCGATACCCCGAGACCGATAAAACTCAGGAACGCTTCCGTAAAGATAGCATCCGGAATGGACAAGGTCAGCGTAACGATGATGGGCCCCACACAATTCGGTATCATATGATGGCATAAAATATGCCATGTAGATGTACCGCAGGACCGGGCCGCCATGACATAATCCTGCTCTTTCAGGCTGAGGATCTGACCGCGCACAATACGAGCCATATTGAGCCAATAGGCGATGCCCAGCGCAATATAGATATTCAATAACCCCGGCTTAAAGACAACCATGAGCAGGATAACATAGAGCAACATGGGAATCGAATACAGTATATCGATGATATGCATCATGATCCGATCTGTTTTGCCGCCCACAAGGCCGGCAATGCCGCCATACAGGACGCCGATAAAGAGATTGATAAGGCTGGCGACCACCCCGATGGACAGGGAAATACGGGCTCCGTAAAGGACCCGCACAAAGAGATCCCGTCCCAATGAATCCGTGCCAAACCAATGCGCCCACGACGGCCAGGCATTGGCTTCCGTTAAATCCTGATAATCATACGTATAGGGTACAAACCATGGTCCGGCAACGGCTAATATCGTCATGATGATGACGATTGCCATGCCCCACAAGGCCAGACGATTCTTTTTCATTTGCTGCCAGCCGCAGGCACGCAGTGTCTGCGAAGCTATGCAGGCACTGACCCGGTCTGCCTCGGTAACCGGCTGGAATTCACGAGCATCCATCGCTATTCTCCCTTCGTATGTTTCAACGTAATGCGCGGATCCAACAGCGGATACATTACATCGATGAGCAGATTCATAAACATGATCAGAAAACTATAAAAAATCGTAATGCCCAGGATAACCGTATAATCACGGTTGTAAATACTGATAACAAAATGGCGGCCCAGTCCGGGAATCGCAAAAATCGTTTCGACGATGAAGCTCCCCGTGAGCAGCGCCGCTGTCAGCGGTCCGATATAACTGACCACAGGCAGCAGGGCATTGCGCAGCGCATGATGCCAGAGGATGCGCCACGTACCGGCACCGCGGGAACGGGCTGTGCGAATATAGTCCTGTCCCAGGGCATCGAGGATACTCGACCGGGTCAGCCGCATGATGAACGCCATGGGCTGCGCTGCCAACGCCAATACCGGCAGGACCACATACGCAGGCCCCTTCCACATCGCCGCCGGCAGTATCGGCCAGGTAAAGGCAAACAGTTGTATCAGTACCGCCGCCAGGATAAAGCTCGGTACGGAAACGCCTAACGTAGCCCCTACCATCATGCTGTAATCTATCCAGGTGTTTTTATACCAGGCCGCAATCATACCGGCAGAAACACCGATCCCGATGGCCAAAATCAGGGCGATGAGTCCCAATTCAGCCGATACCGGCATGGTTTCGGCAATAATATCATTCACGGTCTTGCCGGGATATTTATAAGACGGCCCCAGGTCAAGGACCGCCGCATGTTCCACATAATCGACATACTGGTCCCATAATGAATCATTTAAATGATACCGCGTTTCAACGGTGGCCATGACCGCCGGCGGTAATTTCTTTTCCTGCGTAAACGGTCCGCCGGGAATGGCGTGCATCAATCCGAACGTAATCGTAATAATGATCCATAAGACAACACAGGCACCAATAAGTCGTTTCATAAAATAAGCAAGCATGGGCATTCCTTCTTTATATTAGATTTTAAGATTTTAAGAAGTACTATATAAATAATATAACTATTATATATGGCCGGGAATAATAGTTCAAGGGCAGAGAACAGCCCCCATCGTTTGATGTTGCCACCAAAAATAATACCCTGTAAAAGAAAGACCAATTGCTGTATAATATAAAGTCAATATGATTGATCTATGAAAGTATCAGGTGACACTATGAATTGGAAAGTTTGTCTGGGAATCTTAACTTGTAACGTCGTATTCATGTCGGCCAGTTACACTATGCTGATTCCGTTTTTACCGATGTATCTGACCCGCGAATTAGGATGCACCCCGGCGGATGTCAACATGTGGTCCGGCCTTGTCTTTTCCTCATGTTTTGCCATTACGGCCATCATGACTCCTATCTGGGGCAGCCTGGCCGACAAAAAAGGGAAACGGCTCATGGCCATGCGGGCCAGTTTTCTCTTAGCGATCAGTTACTGTCTCGGCGGCCTGGTCCAAACGCCGCTGCAATTGACATTCATGCGCGTTTTCCAAGGGTTTGCCTGTGGCTTGTGGCCTATGGAATTAGCCATCATGACGATTTACGCACCCCCTAAGAAATTAGGGCTGTGCCTCGGCGTCATGCAGGGCGGCCTGACAGCCGGCGGTGTCATCGGCCCGCTCTTTGGCGGTATCCTGGCAGAAGTATTTGGCATGCGTATGTCCTTTTTCCTGGCAGCAGCCGCTTTATTCGCCAATTTCCTGGTCCTGACATTCTGCATCAAAGAACCGCCAAACAGCCTTGCTGTCCCGTCAGATACAGGCACGGGCATACAAGAACCAAGCTTATGGCGAAACCCGCTGATTCGTAATCTGCTTATATATTCCGTATTTACATCGATGGTTATTTTACTTATCCAGCCCATCCTGACGACATATATTACAGAATTATCCGGCGGCATGGATAACTTAGTCCTGGTTTCCGGATTCATTTTCTCCCTGGGCGGTTTTGCCAGCGCCATTACGGCACCTCTCTGGGGACAATTCGGCCAGCATCACGGCTTCCACAAATCCCTGACCTATGCGCTCATCGCCGCTGCCATCTGCAGCTTTATGCAGGCTCTGCCCAATACCCTGTACTATTTTGCAGCCTGCCAATTCGCTGTCGGATTATTCTTTTCCGGCATCAATCCATCCATCAATGCCATATTGGCTGAAAATACCGATGCCCATACCAAAGGGCGTGTCTTTGGGCTCCTGTTTTCAGCACAACAAATCGGTGCCATGATCGGTCCGCTCCTGGGCGGTGCCATCGCCACCCTGCTGGGCATAAAATACGTCTTCATCGCTGCCGGCATCATCCTGACATCCATCAGCATTGTCGTACAAAAGCGTAAGCAAGGCGAATAATTAACCAGCTCTTACAATTGACTTCATATACTCATAAGCATATAATTTTAATTAGTATTGTGTTGTACGGTATTAATTAAATATTGTATGCTTTTTCCTTCTGGGGAATGGTAAATATTTTATAAAGAGGTTTTGCCAATGAATTGTAAACTTGCAGCATCACTAGCTGCCACCATGACTGCCGGAATCTGCTGCGCCTTTGCAGCTAATCCGTTTGTCGATGTACCTTCCGACAGCTGGGCGTATCGGTCCATATGTCAGCTGGCCGATGCTGGTGTCATCCAGGGGGTCGATGGCTCCTACTTTCAGGGAAACCGGGAAATCACACGCTATGAAGCCGCAGAAATGACCGCCAAAGCCATGGCTCACATGGATACCGCCGGTATCGAACAGCGGGCTCTCATCAATAAGCTGGCTGATGAATTCGCCGACGAACTAACCGGCCTGGGCGTGCGGGTCCAAAATCTGGAAAACCGTGTCGGAAATGTCCGCGTCAGTGGTGATTTCCGTGTCCGCTGGATGCATCAGAACAATTACTACAAATCGAAGTCCAATCCGGATGATGACGTAGACTACCGAGCCCGTATCCGCACCAATGCTGCCGTAAATGACAAGACCAAGGTCGAACTCGGTCTTTCCACATTCAACATCGATTTTGACGACAACAACTCCGCTTCAGACGGCGACCAGACGTACGTCGATCTGGCTAATGTACAGTATCAGTTTTCCCCTTCCCTGTCGGGCATGATTGGGCGCTATACTTACCTGATGGGACAAGGTATGTATCTGCAATATACCGAAGCCTTTGATGGGGCCAAGCTCAAATATACCGGCAACAACTGGTCACTGACCGGCGGCTACGGTAAATTCAAGGAAGGCGGCATTACGGGAGCCAAAGCCGGCTATATTGCCCTGGACGGTACATTCACCCATGGCAATGCCGGCGTATACATGGACCATTTTACCGGTTCCATGGTAACCGGTGCTGTACCCAACAACATTTATGGCGACGTCGGCTATATCAAAGGCTGGAACGGACACAATATCGATAACATCTATGGTGCCTATGCCAATCTTACCTTTGGGGGACACGACAACTGGAAATGGACCGGCGATTATCAGCGAATCACCAAGGATACCACCTATGCGCATGACAAAGATGGTAACTTATGGGGCATGAAACTCCAGTATGGCATGGCTAAAATGCCCGTCAGCAACAGTTGGGATGCCTGGCTCGAATACATCGATGCGGATGAAAATACCTATGTAGGCGCACCGAATTTCTGGAGAAATCCCAATCTCCGCAACAACGTTACTTCCTGGGGTGCCGGCATAGATTATACGGTATCCAAAAATCTCATGTTTTCCATCATGCAATCCTTCGGCTCTCAGGCAAAAGAAGGCAGTGATGATCCGACAGATGAAACCCGCTGCCAGTTCGTCATGGTATTCTAAGACACCCGCATATAGTAAATCCGCACTGAGAAAAAACGCAGTGCGGATTTTTTATGAACAGCCTGTCCTATAACGTAAAAATTCTCCAGACCCTGAAGTCCGGAGAATCACATTATCATACTGGTCGGAACGGCGAGATTTGAACTCGCGACCTCTTCCACCCCAAGGAAGCGCGCTACCAAGCTGCGCCACGTCCCGTCAACGTTCTTATTATACGTTGAACCCGACTGTTTGTCAAGGATAATCCACGCTATTTCCGCAGTATGTATTTGACCAAAAGGATGCTGAGTTCATAGAGCAGAATCATGGGAATCGCAATCATGACCTGCGTAAAAATATCCGTCGTCGGCGATACGATGGCCGCAAAAACAAAGGCAATCACAATCAAAATCTTGCGCTTACTCTTCAAAAAGGCCGATGTAATCAGGCCGGCCTTGGCCAACAGGAACAAAATCAACGGCAATTCAAAGACAAAGCCGAACGGAAGCTCAAATGCGATAAAAAACGATAAATATGCATCCAGCGAAAACATAGGCTGCAATGTTTCCGTAGCGAATCCCATGAAGAATTGCACTGCCGCCGGCAGTACGGCAAAATACGAAAAGGCCAGCCCGGCATAGAACAAAATGACTACCGCCGGAATGAACCACCAGACCGATACCCGTTCGGACGGCTTCAAAGCCGGCCGGATAAACGCCCATAATTCATAACATAACACAGGCAGCACGGCCATGCAGCCCGTAAAAACAGCAATCTTGATATACGAGAAAAATACTTCAGCCGGATTCAGGAAATATAATTTCCCTGCCGGTTCCGCAATCGTCGCAATAATATTCTCCACATAGGCATACGCAATACCGCTGGCAGCAACGACCGCGACCAGACAGATAATGAGGCGGAAACGGAATTCATCCAGATGCCCGCTGAGAGGCATATTCGCCTGATCATCAGACGATACGGGCGCTGGTTGTTTTTCCTCCGGTGTTTCTTTTTCCTTATCTTTAGATTCCATATAGATAACCCTCACACAAACTAATGGGCAATGCCCAAAAGAAGCTAATTCATACTTTTCCATGCCGTAATGACATAGTTTATTATAGCATACGTATCCTAAACGAAGAAAGATATCCGCTGTAAACAGTATATAAAAAAAGCTTCACCACTCTGCTGTTGACCAGCTTAGTAATGAAGCTTTTGATATGGTGCCGGGGGTGGGACTTGAACCCACACGGTGTTACCCGCCTGATTTTGAGTCAGGTGCGTCTGCCATTCCGCCACTCCGGCATGTATTTCAGTGCTTTTATCATTCCTTAGCACAAGATTGATTATACCAATTATCCACATATTCGTCAAGATAATTTTATAATTTATTTTTCAATGCCGTATTTTTGCTGATTTTTTAAATCATTCATGGTAAAATATATAATAATTATTTACGATATGGAAAGAGTGATGTCATGTTAGTCCATGAACTACTGATGAACGGCCGGGATACCGATATTGCGGTCATTGACCGGCAAAAAAAATATACCTATAAAGAACTGCGGCAGGCCGTAACGATTGGCCGTAACAACCTGTATGCGGCCGGCGTACGCCGCGGCAGCCGGGTAGCGATATTTTCCCGCAAAACCGTAAATTATATTGTATCATATATGGCCATCTCCTCCCTTGGCGCCATTGCGGTTCCTATCAATATACAACTTAGTATGCGGGAAGCCACATATATACTAAAAGATGCCGGCTGTACGTTTCTCCTTACATCCCGTCCTTTCGACTGGACAAAAGATGAATCTACCCGGAATTTTGCGGATACATTAAAACAAATGGACATCGAAGCCTGCAGTACCCCCGCCACTGCTCCCCAGGCCCCTCTCCTGCCTGATTATTTCAAAGAATCCGAACCGTATATCATCATCTATACATCGGGAACCACGGGGGTACCCAAGGGTGCCGTCCTGACCCACAAGAATGTAACGTGTAATGCCCAACAGGTACAAGATGTCCTCCATATCACACGGCAGGACAACATCCTCTGTATCCTGCCGATGTATCATTGTTTCTGCCTGTGTACCTCTATCATGAATCCATTGCTGGCCGGAGCTTCCATCATCCTTTTTGACTCGTATACCCTGAAAGATGTGGTGAAATGTATTCGTGAATACAAGCTTACCATCGTCTATCTTGTCCCTTCCATCTGTACGATCCTTCTTCAGACCGCTGAAAAGAAAGATCTGGAAACCGTACGGTATACTATCTTAGGCGGTACGACGCTGCCGTTACACATTATTGAATTATTCGAAAAAAAATTTGGTCTACCGATTATCGAAGGCTATGGATTATCCGAAGCCTCTCCGGTCGTATCCGTCAATTCACCCCACAACGTAAAAGCCGGCTCGATAGGCCTGCCGCTGCCAGGCATCAAAGTCCGCATCGTCGATGACAGCGGTTATGATGTCCCCAATGGTACGACGGGCCAGCTCATCGTCCAAGGGAATAACGTCATGAAAGGATACTGGAACATGCCCGGCGCAACTTCCAAAACATTGCGCGGCGGCTGGCTGTATACCGGTGATGTTGCCATTCGTGACGAAGACGGGTATCTGCACATCGTCGATCGCATCAAAGAGATGATCATCAGCATGGGTGAAAATATTTATCCCCGTGAAATCGAAGAAGTCCTCTATCAGTACCCCAATATCAAAGAAGCTGCTGTCATCGCTATTTCCGACGCTATTCGCGGTCAGGTAGGCTGCTGTTACTATACGACAATGGACGGCAACGATATCTCTCAACGGGATTTAAAAAAATTTCTCCAGAAAAATCTGGCCTTATTCAAAATACCCAGGAAATTCCACAAAATCAACGAAATGCCCCGCATCGCCAGTGGTAAAATAGCCAAACTGGCCCTGAAAGACCGGTATAACCGCAGCTGTTTGCAGCCCTATGGAAAATAAAAAAGCCACAACAAACCCCGTCCGTTTTGCAATTACGATGCAAAACGAACGGGGTTCACTATATATCACACTATCTTATTTTACCAGATCATATACGGCAGCAACCGTATCATGCCACTGCTGGATCTGATCCTGTTCTTTGCTGACAGTATCATGGCCGGTCCGGCACTGGCGCTGAACCGATGAAGGAGCCGTACCATTATAGGTGTTCCGCTGATTGACGCACGTTTCAATATCCAGATAATGATGGATATCTTCCGCAAATAACGGACTCATGCCCTGCAATTCTTCCAGACTGAGCTGCTGCAGGACCTTTCCCTGTTCAATGCAATAATGGACTGCCTTGCCAACAACGGCATGCGCTTCCCGGAATGGCAGGCCTTTCTTAGCCAGATAATCCGCCATATCGGTAGCATTGGAAAAATCCTTTTCCAATACTTCACGCATCCGATCCTTATGAACGGACATCTTATCGATCATCGCACTGTAAATAGTCAGGGCAAATTTCAGGTTATCGATGGCATCGAATACCCCTTCTTTATCTTCCTGCATATCCTTATCATAGGCCATGGGTATGCCCTTCATCATCGTCAGGACACCCATGAGATGACCGTAAAAGCGGCCTGTTTTACCGCGGACGAGTTCACAAATATCAGGATTCTTTTTCTGCGGCATAATAGATGACCCGGTGCAATGGGAATCATCCAGTTCGATGAATTTGAATTCCGACGAGGACCAAAGGATAAATTCTTCTGACAAGCGGCTCAAATGCATCATGAGGACAGCAGCGAATTCCAAAAATGCGATGATGTAGTCGCGGTCACTCACGGCATCCATACTATTATCATATAGTTTTCCGAAATGAAGGGTCTGCGCAACAAATTCCTGATCCAGCGGATAGGTCGTCCCGGCCAGGGCCCCCGCACCGAGCGGCATCATATCCGCCATCGTCCAGGCATACTGCAGATGAATAAAATCGCGGGACAACATGGAAAAATACGCCATCATATGATGACTGAATAAAACAGGCTGCGCCCGTTGCAAATGAGTATATCCCGGCATGATGACATCCCCGTACTTTTCTGCCGCCTTGACGATGGATTCCTGTAACTGCACAATCAGTTTGGCAACAGAAGCGATTTCTTTACGTACATACATATGCGTATCCAATGCCACCTGATCATTCCGGCTGCGTCCCGTATGGAGGCGCTTGCCCGCTTCACCGATTGCATCGGTCAGGCGCTTTTCCACATTCATGTGGATATCTTCCAATTCCACAGAGAACTCAAAATTACCTGCTTCGATTTGCGTATAAATATGTTTCAAGCCTTTTACGATAGCATCTTTATCTTCCTGAGAAATAATGCCTTGTTTGGCCAGCATTGTCGCATGCGCAATACTGCCACAAATATCTTCGGCATACATCCGGCAGTCAAACTGAATGGATGCATTGAATTCTTCTACACTTTTATCCGTGGCCTTCGTAAACCGGCCGCCCCATAATTTCATAGCGATTCGCTCCTTTTCATTCCGTACAATATATTTTCTGGTACATCGTCCTATTAAAATGGGGCGTTCCGAGGAACGCCCCTATGCTGATTCTGATACTACATCTTACTGTTTTTTCGCATTTTTCATCATCAAGGCCCGCATCTTCAACGGCAAGCCAAAGAGATTGATGAAACCTTCGGCATCCTTCTGGTTGTATACTTCATCTTCACCGAACGTCACGAATTCTTCACTGTACAACGAATACGGTGACGTCGAACCGGCACTGATGATATTGCCCTTATACAATTTCAATTTAATCGTGCCCGTAACGGTCTGCTGGGTTTCATCCACAAAAGCCTGGAGAGCTTCCCGAAGCGGAGAGAACCATTTCCCGTCATAAACGAGTTCAGCATATTTATTAGCCATATTTTCTTTATAATGATATGTATCTCTATCGAGGCAGAGATATTCGAGTTCTCTGTGCGCATACATGAGGATGGCGCCGCCCGGATTTTCATAAATGCCACGGCTCTTCATGCCTACCAGACGATTTTCAACGATATCGACAATACCGATACCATTCTTTGCGCCGACTTCATTGAGCGCCGTCATGAGTTCGAGAGCATCCATTTTTTTGCCATTCAAAGCAACCGGTTCGCCTTTTTCAAAA
>JALCDF010000016.1 GCA_022641375.1 Megasphaera sp.
GTCGACATCCAATACCATTTCCATCATGCTGATCTGTTCTTCATATACGGCCGGATCCACTTCTTCTTTGATTTCCGGTTCGCAGATATGAAATACTGTAAGTCCTAACTGGACTCCTGTCAACGGACCTGCAAAAGTCGGGTCTCCTGCTGTTACGGTTTCTGCTGCAAGACCTGCAGCTTCTCCTTCAGCAGCACCTACTAATACGACCAGGTTTTCCGGGCCATACTGTTCAGCGAAATCTTTAACCCTCTTTTGATTTTCCAAGTCCATTGCACCAGCACTCGTTCAGACAAAGCATTCTGTCGATGCAAATACTACATCGGCACCAGCCGTCTTCGCGCATTCTGCTATTGCTGGGCCCGGAATACCGTCGCGGTCGCCGATGATGACGACTTTTTTCCCTTTTAGAATGCTCATAACGCGATTCCTCCTTTATGAAATTTGCTTTTATAACAGAGATTTACATCTCATATAAAGCCTTATTTATAATATTCCAGAATCATCTTTTCGATGTTTTCCGGTGTAGCATCATCTTTTACGCATTCCGCTACTTTTTGTCCGCCCTGATAGATTGCCATGACCGGCAACCCTAATATTTTCTGGCTGATAGCCATACGACGGGCTTTAGATGTGTTGAGTGCGCAGAATTTAATTTTGTCACCATATTTTTCGGCATAGGCATGTACTGTCGGCATGAGAGCTGCACAAGGAACACAGCCATCCCCGTAAAAATCTACAAATACAGTACCTTCTGCCTGTAATACTTCTGGTTCAAAGGTTTTCTTATCAACTTCCAACATGAGAGACATCTCCTTATCCGTAGTATTTTTCGTTATTCATTTCCGTCAGATATTTATTGACCTGCATTGCTGCAATGGCCCCATCGGCAGCTGCCGTAACAACCTGGCGTAAAAACTTCTTGCGCATATCGCCGACAGCAAAAACACCGGGAATATTGGTATTCATATCTTCATCTGTCAGGATATATCCATCTTCCATATCGATTTGTCCTTCGAACAGCTGTGTCGTCGGTACTAAACCGATAAACCCGAATATACCGAACAGCCCGTCTTCCGGATCTGCTTCTATTTTTCTGGTTTCACCCGTTTTTTTATTGCGTACGATCATCCACTGAACAACATCTTCGCCACCGATTTCATCGACGACGGAATCCCAGAAGAAATCAACTTTAGGATTGGCAAATGCTTTTTCCTGTAACGAAGGTACAGCACGCAATTTGTCACGACGATGAATAATCGTAACCTTGCGGGCAAATTTAGTCAGATACAATGCTTCCTGTACCGCACTGTTCCCGCCGCCTACAACGTACACATCCAGATCTTCAAAGAAGTCTGCGTCGCACGTTGCGCAATAGGAAACACCGCGTCCCTGGAATTGTTGTTCCCCTTTGCATCCAATAGGACGATGAGAAGCACCTGTAGCTAAAATAACTGTTTTTGCTTTATACGTCTGTTTGACCCCGACGATTTCTTTTACGTCACCGGACAAACGAACTTCTTTGATTGTATCGGACACTCGTTCGACACCAAATTTTTCTGCCTGTTTAGTCATACGGGCAATGAGTGTCGGCCCAGATTCGCCTTCGAGCATCTGCCCCGGATAGTTTTCAATAATATCCGTAATAGCGATTTGACCGCCATCCTGTGCTTTTTCAATAAGCAGGGTCGGGATACGGCTTCGGCCTGTATATATTCCTGCCGCGAGACCAGCGGGACCAGCGCCTAAAATAATGACATCATATACGTCTTTCACGATGCAGCCACCTTTCTATACATGGTTTTGATTAACCGGTTGTTTTTATAATCATTACGTACTGATAAAACATGCCTGTCAGTCATCAAAGACCGTTTGGCCATCTACTTCTGTCGTGAGCGCTTTCAATGCCTTTTCTACTAAATGTCTGCGCAGCTTCTTTTCTTCTTCATGAGTGAGTGCCGGATTTCCCAACGGATGGGGAATGGCAACGGTAGGCACAATTCTATTTGCGCCTACGGTCAGGGATATCGGAGTAATGGTACACATATGAACTACCGGGAATCCTGCCCGTTCTATTTCTTTTACCATCGTTGCACCGCAACGAGTACAAGTGCCTCACGTAGAGGTGAGAATAACTGCGTCAACGCCGCCATTCTTCAGTTTTGTTGCAATTTCAGCTGCGAATTTCTTGGCAGATGCAACGGCTGTGCCATTGCCTGTCGTCGTGTAGAATGTATTGTAAAGCGATCCGATAAGACCTTCCTTTTCCATATCCCGCAGTACATCAACGGGCAGGACCCGGTCGGAATCTTCATTGGCATAGGTCGGATCATAGCCGCCATGTGCCGTTTCATAACCGTCCGCTGTCAAATCCATGACACCGGTAATATCATATTCCCCATAACGGGATGCATTGGATGCTTCAATATGATCCGGATTTCCTTTAGGAACAATACCACCGGATGTAACCAATGCGATTTTTGCTTTGGTGATATCCTTTATAGCCGGACTGGGGGCTACCCGGTCAAATACCGGCATCGGATATTCTGTCGTAAACGGTTTTCCTGCCAATTTTTTAATAAGCATCTTGACCGCCCGTTTGGATCCCCGTTCTTTTTCAAAGAAATTGACGCGGATGCCATTCGGCATATACCCGTCTTCACAAGAAGCTCCGATAGGTTCGCCTTTAGCTAATTTCAAAGCCATAGGTGCCATCACCGCAACGGCTTTACGCATGCCGGCTGCATTATTCTTGGTAGGTATAATATATACTTTGTCTTTAAACATATCGGCGCCGGGGTTTTCTTCATACATCCCGGTCAGGACCGGTACGCCGAGTTCTTCTTTTACAGCATCACAAATCGTACCACAGGCAACGCCGTAACGGCCGGCGTTAAAAGCCGGACCGGCAACGAATAAATCTGCCTGCTGGTCTTTTACCATCTGGATGATCTGTTCCTGCGCTTCTTTCATATGTTCATTGAAATACGTATCGCCGCAAATAATGGTAGCGACTATTTCCGCTTCTTCGCCAAAGGCTTTCTGAAATGCCAGACCAGGACCTACAATGCCCTGCCGGATTTCCGGTGGATAATCCGCTTTTTCTTCGCCGCCGATCTGCGCAAAGAACTGATTAATATAATGAACTACTTTGAGCTTTGTCATTGAATATCTGCCTCCTTTCCTATCGGGCGCTCATGGTATTAAACCCAAGCTCGTTCGTCGCACCCGTAAATACCTGCAATTCTACTTCGATACTGCCGTCTTCATGAAGGCTGTGTTCATTGCCGCCGGCAATCTTGGTTACATAATCCAGTGTTCCGATAACTTTGTCCATCTTAGGAACCCGGACAAGCTGGTTTGCATTCCCGCCGGTAACAACAGCTGTTGCTGCCGGATCGGCATCGGCCAACGATTGGGATTTGCCGTCACGTCCTGCATATTCATCCGTAATAATGACGGTTTTAATTCCTTCAGCTTCGATTTTCTTGCAATTCATGATCAAGTCCGTATCCGGATTGCCAAACCCTTCCTGCGAAACAACGGCACCATCCAGATCAAGCATACGGCATATTTTGGCTGTCCAATCCGATGAACGATGTTTATCTGCCAAATACACTGTTTCGTTCGTTATGATCACGCAGACAAAATTCAATGTTTTGCCATGAGCTTCATATAAATCTTCTACAACAGGGTTATTTAAATGGTGATACGTCGTATTTTTATCGCAGGCTGATACACAGTTGCCTGAAATAATAGCTCCATCCATCAACTCTGTCGGATAGAGGATCGTCGGCACGAGTTTCTTGGCATCCGCACCATATACATACGTATCATGAAGCAGCCCCTGGCTCTGGAGCATTTGTACATACGCTACGCGGGGAAGATCCGGATACGTATTTTTCCCTTCCAGGATCGTCGGGGTTTCAAATACTTTTGTTTCTTCCGGTACCAGTTCTTTAGCTAAATCACCGATATACGAAGCAATTTTAAGACCTGCAAGGCGTACCGATTTTTCATACGTATGACGTTCCGTTCCTTCTGCCGGTTCGCAGACGAGGCACAGATTGATAAGCTTGGAGAACGGTGTATATTGCGCTCCCGGACCGGTCATATCAATGATACCTTCCTGGAAACCAACGATTTTTCCTGCCGTAACGACCGCCATTCCTTTTAATGCATAGGTTTTGCCACAGCCTACGGTATCCATCGGCGAAATGATGCCGGGGAATATACCATTCTTACCGCCTACTTTTGTCCGCGGTTCGATAACGTCTTTGACCGGTGTAATACGAACACTTTCTCCCGGTTTGGCAATGTCTACATGAACAGTAGCTATGTTTTCATCTTCCAGGACCATGCCTTCTATCACTGCTTTATCCACAGTCAGCACACTGCCGGAAAAATTCATGGTATCGCCAAACACAACATCCGTTACATGAAAATATCCCATTTCTAACTTCACTGCAATTACCTCCTTTGAAAATCATTATCTATATGAACCCAAAGGTTCACAGGGAAGTACTGCACTGTGATCAGTCCATCGCCCTTGCCGAAGCAACTGCACTGGAAATAAGGGAGTAATCGATGTACTGGAAATCACCTAACACACTGTCATTCCATTTTTTATGCAGATCAGCAAATTTTCGACATGCTAAAATGCATTCTTCAATAATACATTCCGACTCTTTGTCTACTGCCGGTCCTGCTTTTACTGATACCATCACTGATTTATACGGTGTCTCATTCGGCTTCACGCTTCCTGATAGCGGATGAGTCAACAACCGGCATCCTTGTTGCACCAGATTACGTACCCGTACCAACACGTCCATATACGAATCTGTCTGGAATTCAACAGGATATTGGGCATCATATGCTTGTCTGACAGCAGGATTATTGGTGATGATCCGAAAATCCATGACACGCCTCCCTTCTGATTGCATTGAGTACCTCTGCACGTCGCCTGCTGATCCGGGCTATCGACCACTACCCGATTCGCACGCTGAACCGCCGTAAATACCGGCGGAAGATGCCGTACGGTCATCTTTTTATGTCCACGTCTCTGTCAGCTGTCCTCGTAACCAACAAAAAAGAGGAAACGGCATTTGTCCAATGTAATTGGACATCGTTGTCGTTTCCTCTCTGTCAGTAACCTTTGTTATGTTACTATCTTCACTTTCAGAGTGCAGATTTTCTGCGATCCTTTTGCTTGAAAGTTTCAAATACGAAGGATTCCTTCATATCTTTGCCTCTTCAGCGGTCGCTTCGGGCTCTCTCGCGCAGAAAATTCAGACTGCAAGTCGCTATTTTTTATTGTCAAATTCGTTTCTGTAAATTCATTATATCAATCCCTAAAATAAAAGTAAAGGATTATTTTCACGTATGATTATATGGCATAAAAAAAGAGTTTTTTTAATTTGTCCATGTCCAGTAGGCATATAGCAGATACGTCCGGCTATATTATCCATGCATCAACCGTTTTTTTCCGGCAAATCATAGCAGCGAACGGCCCCCTCCGTATGCCGCACCAGCCGTCCGGCATGAATCAGGTATTCCAGATGAGCCAGCGTTTCTCCCAAGGCAAACCACTTTTGTGTCGGCGGAAACTCATTCCATACTTTGCCCCGCATGGACCAGGTCATTTGCTGCGCAATTTCATAGGCCGTACGGTGCGGCTGCCGTTTGACAATGGCCTCGGCCTCAGCCAGACGGCGCCGATGATGTTCTTTGATGGCATCTATCCGGCTGACAATAGACGTATCCCCATGGCGATGGCCGGGTAACGCCAATTTCACCGGTAAGTCCCTGACCTTATCAAGACTACGAAGATACTGTTCCAGTGCATCACGCATATGGTACCAGATTTGGATATTGGGCGTAATATCAAATAAAATATGATCGCTGGTGAAGAAGATTTCCTGCTGCGGCAAATACAAACAGCACAACCCTTTCGTATGTCCCGGTACATGGATTACACGGATATCCATATCTGCCAGATGAAGGATATCTCCATCCGCCACGGTATGACAGGGGAAATCCGGATCCGGCGAGTAGGCCCGGGCATGGTTGGAAAACTGCCGATGGATTTCTTCGGCAGGCATCCCTTCCTTCATAAAATTCTCTTCGGCAAAACGCCATGTCGAACCATCCTTTGAATCAAGGAGATACTGGTAATCTATGCCGTTCATATAGATACGACATCCCTGTTGGTTGAAAAGCTGTACCAGACCGCTGTGGTCCGCGTGCAGATGGGTAATGAATAAATCCGTATTGCTCCAGGCAATCCCCAGCTCATGCAGGCCATCACATAAAGCCTGACGGCATTCCGGCCGGTTGAACCCCGTATCAATGACAAGATTCCGCGTCGGCCCTTTGATGACATAGGAATTCAGATAACGCAGCGGATTATCCGGCAGATCTACCTGGATACGGTATATATCCGGATGATGATACAGTTGATCTATCATATCAATCACCTTTCTAAAAAACACAATTATATCAAGAGAAAACCCCCGCCTTGCGACGGGGGTCGAATATTATTCTGATTTAGCAGGTTCAGCCGGAGCTTCTGCTGCTTTTTTCTTTTTTTTCTTGGGATTATACCGATTCATTCCAGTGTCGACACCCAAAACAAGACATCCTTCAATGGCTTTTGCTGCTGCTTTCAAGCCGTCTTCATACGGTTTCCGGAGTTCTTCGGGAAACGGCGTAAGAACATGGTCAACGACATCATGATGTGGCAGCGGACGACCGATACCGATGCGAAAACGGGTAAATTGACTGCAGCCGTTGGCAAAAAGACTCTTGATGCCATTATGGCCTCCGTCACTACCGGTCTTGCGGATACGGATACGGCCTACAGCCAGATCCAAGTCATCATAAATCACATAGACATCCGGTTCATCGATCTTATACCAGCGCATGAGAGGTCCCACAGCCTGGCCGCTGTTGTTCATAAATGTCTGCGGCTTTACTAAAATGATTTTTTCACCATTCACCATGGTCTGCGCAACCAGCGCATCCATTTTATGCTGCCACAGCGTTACATCCCAGCATGCTGCCAGTTCGTCAATAACGCGGAAACCGGTATTATGTTTTGAATTTTCATATTCCCGGCCGGGATTTCCCAGCCCTACAATCATATGCACAATAAAAGTCCTTATTTATCAAAGAGGCTGCTGACCGAAACATCATGGAAAATACGCATGATAGCTTCACCCAAAAGGGGTGCAACAGACAATTGTTTAATCTTGTCGATTCTTTTTTCTTCCGGAAGAGGAATTGTATTCGTAATAATCAATTCAGAAATAACCGACTTCTGAATGCGTTCCACGGCGGGATCCGTAAGGACAGCATGCGCACAAGCCGCATATACACGGGCAGCACCCATATCCTTCAGCGCTTTTGCACCGCCACAGAGAGAACCGGCGGTATCAACGATGTCATCTACCATGAGACAAGTTTTGCCCTGGATATCACCGATAATATTCATGACTTCTGCAACGCCCGGACGGGGACGACGTTTTTCAATGATAGCAATCGGCGCATTGACACGATCTGCCAAATCACGGGCCCGCGTTACACCGCCAAGATCCGGAGATACGACGACGAGATCGCCCATATCAGATTCTTCTTTTTTCTGATTAATGTATTTAGCGATAATGGAGGCCGAACCCAGATGATCTACAGGGATATCGAAGAAGCCCTGGATTTGACCGGCATGCAGATCCATCGTAACTACCCGGGTAATACCGGCAGTCGTCATCAAATCAGCAACCAATTTTGATGTAATCGGTTCACGTCCTCTGGTCTTGCGGTCCTGACGGGCATATCCATAATACGGAACGACAGCAGTGATATGACGTGCAGATGCTCGTTTAAACGCATCGGCCATAATTAACAATTCCATCAGCGTATCATTAGCCGGCTGGCATGTCGGCTGGATTACAAATACATCTTTACCGCGGACGCTTTCATCTATCATGACCTGGATTTCGCCATTATTAAATTTGCCGACAAAGGCTTTCCCTAACGACAATCCTAAATAATCAGCGATTTCTTTGGCCAACTGTGGATTGGCATTTCCTGTAAAAATCTTTAATTTTCTCCCGTCTTCGTAACTCATATTAAGCCTCCCTGTATGAATTCTATAATCATTTATAGTAGATAAAAGCAAACTAAGGTGCGGTTAATGCAAATTATTTTTTATAGGTATCGTCTTTGACCCAGCCTTCAATATTACGTTGTCTGGCCCTTGCTACAGATAATGCCTTATCCGGAACATTTTTGGTAATCGTAGACCCGGCTCCTACATATGCGTATTCACCGATGGAAACGGGCGCAACCAGATTGCTGTTGCAACCGACAAACGCATGATTCCCAATGGTCGTACGGTGTTTGATCTTACCGTCATAATTCACGGTAATAGTACCGCAGCCAATATTTACGCCGCCGCCGACATCACTGTCTCCGATATAACTGAGATGCGGTAATTTTGTACCATCACCAACAGAAGAGTTCTTGACTTCCATATAATTGCCGACTTTAACATTATTGCCAATAACGGTATTCGGCCGAAAGTGAACAAATGGACCGATTTCGCAGCCATTCTTGATTTCGCAGTCATGGGCATATGTGAACTGGAGATGATCCTGATTTCCCATTTTCACATTGGTCATACGAACGTACGGCCCAATCTGGCAATCTTCGCCAATAGTTGTATGTCCTTCCAGTACTGTCCCCGGATATAATACGGTATCCCGGCCAACAGTTACATCCGCATCCACATATGTATTACCCGGATCGATAACGGATACCCCTTCAGCCATGAGCTGGTTCAGCTTACGCAGGCGCAATACGCCTTCCGCTTCCGCCATTTGAGCCCTGGAATTGACACCCAGTGTTTCTTTATAGTCCGGAGCCGCAAACGCGCTAACGATTTTGCCTTCTGATACAAGCATACCGATGATATCGGTGAGATAATATTCTCCCTGGGCATTATCATTGGTAATACCATGAAGCATCTGCCACAACAAGGACATATCAAAACAGTAAATACCGGCATTGACTTCATGGACTGCCAATTCATCAGCCGTACCATCTTTCTGTTCCACAATTTTGACCACCTGGCCTGCCGCATTGCGGATTACCCGGCCATACCCGGTCGGATCCGGCAGGATTGCCGTCAAAATAGTCGCTGCTGCACCACTTTTTTGATGGCAGTCTAACAACGCCTTAAATGTATCGGCAGTTACCAGCGGCGTATCACCACAAGTCACCAGCAGCGTTCCTTGCGCGCCTTGCAAAAGCGGTTCTGCCTGAAGTACAGCATGACCGGTTCCCAGCTGTTCCTGCTGCATCACCGTTTCTGCCTGGTTTCCCACATACGCCTGTACAGTTTCACCACCATATCCCACAACGATGATCTGACGTTGTGTTCCTGCTGTCTTAACAGCCCTGAGGACCTGTTCCACCATGGGAACGCCGCCCACTTTATGGAGGACTTTAGGAAATTTGGACTTCATCCGCGTTCCTTTGCCCGCAGCTAAAATAAGTGCAATCGTGTTCATTTAATCATGAACCTCCCTGAAATAAATAACTCTATAACATCTTATTAGGATAACACAAAAAGTTCAGAAAATACATAGCTTTTTTGCAGTCTTTTTACAAAAAAGTGATAAAAATAGCGGTCTGCCCCGTAAGCGTAACAAAAAGAGAGGCACCATCGGCCTCTCTTTTCATTATAATTTTTCATTATCCATCTTACAACACGTATACAACAACATCACGTCTGCCAAAATCAAGAGCTTCACTTGTCGTGTCCATTGCCAAATCGATACGGTTGCCTACAATGGCTCCACCGGTATCATCGGCAACAGCATAGCCGTAGCCTTCTACATACAACTGAGTTCCTAAAGGAATTACATCCGGGTCAACGGAAACCATCCCATGCTGCAGGCGATGACCGTTCGCAGTATAGCCGCTGTTACCAGGATCATCTGCCGTATATGCAGTTGCTTCCATTACAATACGACGCTGATACCCTTCGGCATTTTCCGCTTCATTCGGAATTTCCCGGCCACTGGCTTCTGAAAGAGCCGCCATGGTCTGTGAACCTACGACGCCATCAGCGTCCAGTCCATGATCTGTCTGAAAACGTTCCACGGCATTTGCGGTCGCATTTCCAAACACACCATCTGCTCCATCAGACAAATAGCCTGTATCTTGAAGCATATATTGCACGCTCTGTACAACAGAGCCGCTCATTCCCATTTCGACTTTTGCACAAACTAGTGAACAGCACGCAAAAACAAACAATGCTGTCAATAAAATCAGTATACGGTTCCTCAAAAAACCACCTCTTTGAAAAAACACATCCCTAAAAAATTATTTTTGTAATCGTATTATTACAAAAATTTGAACTGCAAGAAATATCACAGTTCAATCACAAGGATGATTATACCAAACCTGACCGCATAAGTCAAAAAAATAATTGATTATGCACCAGTTTTGATAGTTTTATTCTGTATTCTATTCCATATCGTCACCTATGATATAGTTAACAGCCGGGTTTTTTAATATATTTTTATGACCTGGTCATATTTTTTATAATTATTATACAGTTGGTGCCTGTTCCTTTTCCACCAGATTGCGTGCTTTTTCTGCCCCTTCGACGGAATCCGTCAGGATGTATATGTAGTCTCCTGCATGGAGACGCGTATCAGAATCCGGGATGATTTCGCTGCTTCCACGTTTGATATCAACCAATGCGACATGGGCCGGCCAATGCAGTCTGCCTATGTATTTCCCGTCAGCGGCACTGCCGCTGGCTACCGTCAATTCAATGATATTGCGTCGTTCCGACGGTGAAATTACCGGCCGTTTCTTGGCCAGTGTCCTCTTCAGCAGGGCTTCGTATATGGGCTGCCCATGACAGATTTGGGCTACAGCCAACGCCACCATGGACGCCGTACATAACACTAACAGATGTTCGTATGAACCGGTCATTTCCATAATCAAAATGGTTCCTGTCACCGGCGACTGTACGGAAGCCGCAAAAAATGCGGCCATGGATACCACGACTATATTGGATAGATAATAAGAGGAAATAATACCGGCCTTAATCAGGACGATGCCAAAGACACTGCCCGTCAGCGCTCCCAAGACTAACATGGGCAGGAAAAAACCACCGGGAACGCCGCACCCATAGCTCAGCAGCGTAAATAAAAATTTTCCTATGAGTAATGCTCCAAATATCTTCAACGATAACGGCAGCATGTATAAGCTATTGATCAAATCATTGCCGCCGCCCAGGATCTGCGGAAAAACGTAACCGAGCACACCTGCCAGGAGCAAAGGAAATGCAATACGCATATATCCGTTCCGGAATACAGGCAGGTCATAGAATTTTGAAATACCTAAAAGCCCCTTATTGAAGACGATACCGGCCAGTCCAATGACTACTCCCAACAGAACGGCAATCCACATATATCGCAAGGGAAACGGCGGCAGTATCCCGAAATGAAAAATAGGCGCCCGGCCAAAAACAACCCGGCTTACCATAGTCGCCAGCAATGCCGCTGCCATCGCCGGTGCCAGGACGACCCCGGAAAAATTACGGTGCAGTTCTTCCAATGCAAAGATAACGCCGGCTAAGGGAGCATTAAATGCCGCTGCCAATCCGGCGCTGGCACCGGCCGTAATGAGATACCGTTCTTCCATCCGTGTCCGACCCAATCCCCGGCTGAATCCTTCTGCCGTAACAGCACCGATCTGAATCGAAGGACCTTCCCGTCCCAGGGATAATCCCAGGCCGATACCCACGATACCGCCGATAAGTTTGACCCACAAAATACGGAACCAGCGCATGCGGATCGCACCTAAAATGACGCCTTTTACCTGAGGAATGCCGCTGCCGCCGGCATCAGGTTCATATACCGTCAGCCGCCACAGCAAATAGGCGGCTGCCAAAAGGAGCGTGAACCATAACAGATTCTCTAAAATCCCGCCTGTCACGAGCACATGATCATATATATATAATCTATAGTATGTGCCGGCATCCAGGGCCCAGCGAAAAAAACTGATTACGATTCCCGATAACACACCGACAATGGCTCCCTCCACAAACAATCGTAACCGAAAATCCGGCCAGTTACTCAAATTTTCTATCGTAGAAAAAAGCTGTTTCATCTATATTCACTCCCCAAATGATGTGTCATTATTATTTCATTATTATATCACACTCAATCCTTGTAATCCTACCGCATACTATTTTTTAGCCATCATTTCGCGTTTGTTAATGAATTATTTAAATATACCTTATATACTTTATATATATATTCTTACGGAATCTTGCCTGGAAATCCATCCTCCTATATCACCATAGAACATATTATGTGTTTCCATAAATAACAATATTACAGAGTATTTTTACATATCTTCGCAAAAAATCAAAAGAATAATTGCTCATAAATCATTTATAATACTACACATAAACATATGAATATAAAAATTCTTTATAAACATATATACTCATAAAACCGATACCCAGCATCTAATGAATAGCATAATTTCTATCAGTCTGATATAATTGAATCGAAAAAAATAGTAAGAATACGATAACACACCCTGCATTTTCGTGTGCGAAGTTTGGATACTCAAACATAATTTATCAACGCATCCGGGGAGATATACTCATGAATTATCATTCGTTTTCAAGAAACATACTACATAGCAACCGCAATAAATGCATTGCCTTCGGTCTTATATTCCTGCTCGCCTGCATATCTATTTATGTTTTCAGCCACATGGATACGATAAAAAAGACAAAGGACACGGCAGTCCACGCCACTGTACAGTCATACCGGCTCGAGCGGCAGGATATGCTGCGCCGCATCGCCCTTTCCGGCCAGACCGTACCGTTGGCTCAGGTCGATATATCGACAAAATACGGTGGGAGAATCAATTCTGTATATGCTGAATTAGGCGATACGGTAGAACCCGGGCAAATCCTGCTCATCCAAGATACGGAAGATACCAGCCTGACACTGCAGCAGGACCAGGCAGCATTGCAACAGGCAACAGCTGACACGACAGCTGCCCAATCTCAATTCGGAGCGGATTTACAAAAAGCATTGATTGAATATGCAACCGCCAAGATGAATTACAACCGCTATGTCATTTTGAATAATGAAGGTGCCATATCCCAAAAAGAATTGGACACCATGTATCAGGCACTCATCGTCGCACAATCGGCGTTAGATAATCTGCAGTCTCAGAACGTAGGAGATACGCCGGCAGTCATCGCTGCCAAACAAGCGGCCCAGGCCAAAGCCGGTTATACCGTAGACAGTCTGACCAGGCAGCTCGACGATATGACCCTGCGGGCTCCCCGGCACGGCGTAATCACCTACCGCAATGCCGAAGCCGGTTCGATGGCGCCGGCCAATACGAAAGTACTGACCATTACGGATACGAGCGGCATATACATCGATTGTTCCTTATCGGAAGCAGATGTCGCCGCTATCCAGACCGGCATGCCCGTCTCCGTATCCATCGAATCACTGGCTTCCGATTATGATGGTACCATTACCTATGTCAGTCCTTCCATGGATAGTACTGCCAAGACGTATGTCATCCGTATTACCCTATCAAATCCTGACTCGTCCCTGCGCGGCGGCATGTTCGCCCAATCCTCGGTTCAGGTTTTACAGCGTCCCAACACGTTGTTTGTCCCTAAAGATGCCATTTTGGAACAAAACGGCTCCAGTCAGGTATATCTCATTCACAAGGATAATACGATTGAACTGCGTACTGTCAAAACAGGGCTGCGAAACGATGACAATGTAGAAATTCTCGACGGTCTCCAGGAAGGCGACGTCATTGCTACGACAAACCTGGCTCGTCTGAAAGACGGCTCTGCGGTCACTATCGAAAAAGAAACCAGGTGAACTCATGAATCTGACTAAATTTTCTATTGATCGCCCGATTGGCATCTGTATGGTTGTCGCTTTTTTCGTCGTATTAGGCCTGTTCAGTTTTTACCGTATCGGGGTAGAACTCCTGCCGGCTCTGAACACTCCGTATGTTACCGTATCCGTTACCTATTCCGGTGCAAATGCCGATTCGGTGGAACAGCAGGTCGTCAAACCTGTCGAAGATGCACTATCTTCTGTGTCCAATGTCAAACACATGACCTCGACCGCTTCATACGGCAAGGCCCAGGTTACGCTGGAACTTGATTTCTCAGCGAATGCCGACGCCGCCGCTATCGATGCGACAAAAAAAATCAATGCCATCCGCAGCAAGCTCCCGGATGGTATCGATGAACCGGTAGTCATCAAGCGTGACATCAATGCCACTCCTGTTATGTATATTGCCGTTCAGTCCGATGCCTCTTTAGATGATATATATTCCAAAGCAGACAATGATTTCCAGGACAAAATCCAACAGGCTGACGGCGTATCCGAAATCGAACTGCACGGCGGCCGTGATAAGGAAATTGCCGTAGAAATCGATAAAGACAAACTGGTTCATTATGACATGACGCTGACCGAAGTCGTCAATGCCCTGAAAAAAGAAAATGTTCTCATGCCATCAGGCACCATTTACTCCAATAGCACGACAACGGATGTGCGGGTCAAAGCCCAGTATACCAATGAATCAGACTTGTCAAAGATACAGGTAACCAATCTAAAAGGTACCAAAATCCCTCTGACCGCCATCGCTTCTATTACCCGCAAAGACCAACGCGTCAACCGCTACGCCCGGGTCAACGGGGAAGATTCTGTGGTCATGGCAGTCTACAAAAACAGTGATGCCAATGTCGTCTCCACGGTGGACAATGTCAGCAAAAAACTAGAAGAACTGCGCCAGGATAATCCGAACTATACATTTACCGTCACCGGCGAATCGGCATCCTACGTCCGTAATTCCCTGCATAACACGTTACAGACACTGTTAGAAGGATTATGTACGACCGGTCTGGTCTTGTTTTTCTTCCTGCGGGGCTGGCGCTCCACACTGGCCGTCATGATTGCTATCCCGACCTCTCTCATTTCTACTTTTTTTGTCATGTATGCCGCCGGTTTTACTTTCAATATGATGTCCCTCATGGGCATGGCCTTATGCGTCGGTATCCTTGTCGATGACTCTATCGTCGTCCTGGAAAACATCCATCGCCACCTCATGCTGGGCGAAAAGCCGAAGGAGGCCGCTCTCCATGGGCGGATGGAAATCGGCATGGCAGCCATTGCCATCACGTTATGTGATGTCGTCGTCTTCCTGCCTATCGCCTTTATGACCGGCATGGTCGGTCAATATTTCAAACAATTCGGCCTTACGATTGTTTTTGCCACCTTGTTCTCTTTATTTGTGTCGTTTACGCTGACCCCGATGCTGGCGTCACGCCTGTTCCGGGAAGGGCTGAAAATCCCCGACCGCCCGTTATGGCATAAAATGGATGCATTGGAAGACCATGCCCGTAACGGCTATACAAAAATATTGCATTGGAGCTTTGCCCACAGCAAACGGCTCATCATTCCCGTAGCCATTTGTTTTATCGGTGCTGTCGGTCTGATCCCGACGAATCTGGTGGGATCGGAATTCATGCCTCAAACCGATGAAAGCGGCTTTCGTATTACTATACAATTACCGACAAACGCCAATCTGGCCCGAACCGATAAGGTAACCAAGGAAATAGAAACATTTCTCGACTCCATTCCCGAAGTAACTTACTACACGTCTATGGTCGGCGGCCGTAACTTAAATAAAGCCGATATCCAGGTTTCGCTGAAAAACCGCCAGGACCGTTCCCGCACCATTTGGCAGGTAACCAATGATGTCCGCAAATTTGCATCCCAATACGTCTTTGACGGTGACGTCCGCGTCAAGGAAAATCAGGCTTCGGTCTCCGGTACTTCCGGCGGCTTCGGCGGTGGTTCCGGCAATCTGCGCCTGGAATTACGTGGCAAGGATACGGATGCGCTCGTCGCCAAAGCCAGCGAAATCGAAACCATGATGAAAACGGACATCAGCGGTGTCCGTGATGTATCCAGCTCCTATGAAGAAGGCATGCCGGAATATCAGCTTGATTTAGACCGCAATAAATTGAAACAATACGGCACATCTCTGGAAGACTTGACCAATACATTTTCCAATGCCATCAGCGGACAAAAAGCCGGCGTACTGGCAAACGATAAGAAAAATGATAATAATGATACGGATATCTACGTACGGCTCAAAGGCTCCGACGGGTACAGCTTGTCTGATTTGGACACGATTCCCCTCAATGCATCGGGCCATATCATCTATGTCTCTGACGTAGGTAAAGTTACCGCCGGTACCGGTCCGGTCACGATCCGCCGTACGGACAAAGAACGCAGCATCACCCTGGGCAGCTCCCTGCAAAACCGGCCGCTGAATGATGTTATCCAGGATATATCCGCCCGCTTGAATCAAACGGATATGAATGGCATCACCTATCGATTTACCGGACAAGCCGACCAGATGGTGACCACGTTCAAAGACCTGGGCGAAGCCTTACTGCTGTCTTTGATCCTGATCTATATGATCCTGGCTATCCTGTATGAATCGGTAAAAACACCTTTTATTCGGATGTTCTCGCTGCCGTTGGGTCTCATCGGTGCTCTCTTCTTACTCTTCCTGACCAATAATTCCCTGAATCTTTATTCTCTCATCGGGATATTAGTCATGGATGGTCTCGTCGCTAAAAACGGTACCCTCTTGCTGGATTATACCCTGACACTGGAAGGACAGGGGCTGGATCCAAAAAGTGCCGTCATCGAAGCCGGGCGGGTCCGTCTGCGGCCTATCTTCATGACTACGCTCACCATGGTCGTCGGCATGCTGCCTACGGCACTGTCCATGACTGCCGGCTCAGAAACGCGGGCCAGCATGGCTGTCGTCGTCATCGGCGGATTGCTGAGTTCTACTGTATTTACCCTGCTTGTATTACCCCTTCTTTTCGTTTTTCTGGAAACCCACAAAATCAGCCTGCCCTTCCGGCACGCTGCCAAAAAAACAGATTAATCCTGCTTTTTAGCAGGATTTTTTATATGCCGTATCGAATTATTTTATGTAATGGATTATGAAGAGCAGGCCGAATCCTTGTCTTATTGACTGCTCTCCCCTTATTCACCAGTTATTTCACGGGAGGTGTCCCTCTATGAATGATACATTCAAACCTTCATTCAATATTCGCGAAGCCGTGCGCAAAACATTGCCTTATATGATGGAAATGCGGGAATATTTCCATGCCCATCCGGAATTGAGTGAGAAAGAATTTGATACATGCAAAACAATTTTCCAGGAACTGTCCCTTATGGGAATCGAAGATGTAAAGATCATCGCCGGGACCGGCGTCACCGGTCTGATCAAGGGAAAGCTTCCCGGACCGGTTCTTTTATTGCGGGCTGATATCGACGCGCTGCCCTTAGAAGAAAAATACGACTGCCCCTATTCGTCTCTTGTCGACGGCGTCATGCACGCCTGCGGTCATGACGGCCATGCTGCCAATCTGCTCGGCGTCGCCCGGATACTGAACAAACACAAAGACTGTCTCCATGGCACGATACGCCTGGCATTCCAGCCTGCTGAAGAAGGCAACGGCGGTGCCGCCCGTATGATTGATGCCGGCATCCTCAATAATCCCCATGTGGATTATGCTCTGGGGCTCCATGTAGCCGGCGGCATCCCCAAGGGAGTAGTCGGCATCCGCCCCGGTGAAATTTCTGCCTCGTGTGATGATTTTACGATTACCCTGCACGGGAAAGGCGGCCACGGGGCCCAGCCTTCTCAGTGCATCAGCCCCATTCAGATGGGAATCGATGTCATCCAGTCCGTAACAAATTACGTCTATAACCGCAAATCTGACGGCGATGGCGTCGTCCTCACATTTGGCCAGTTCCAGGCCGGCCATAATCCCAACGTTATTCCTGACACGGCAGAACTGAAAGGAACGCTGCGTACATATAACGAAGCCAAACGGCGTGAAATCCTCGAGGCGCTCCATCACATCCTCTCTTCCGTTACTTCTACGTACGGCGGCAGCTATGATATCGATGTCGTCCCCTTCGCACCGGTATGTATCAATGATGAAAAAATGGCCGGGGAAGTCGAAACGATCCTGAAAGACCATTGCGGTGACCGGGTCACCGTGCTGCCTATGCAGCGCGGCAACGGTTCTGAAGATTTTGCCTATTTCAGCGTCGCCGTTCCCAGTACCTTCTATTATGTCGGCGTCTTCAGCGACCAGCCGGTTACGGGACACTCCCCCTTGTTCCATTGGGATAGCAATGCCCTGAAATATATGGCAGAAACGATGGTCACTATTATATACTATTTTATGGATGCTAAATCATAAAAACACTGAATCGGCCTGTTAATACACACCCTGTTGATTATGTAATCAACAGGGTGTGTATCGTTTATGGCATTCCTCACGGATTGTTAAAAAGAAAATACGGATTGCCTTGCTTTTTTCTCTCTATAATTCTATAATGTCATAGTATTTGCATTTAGTATGCGTTTTAGTAAAACGTTTTTGTTGAGAAATAATTTTCTTGTATCTCCCCTTTTTATGATTTTTAATCGCAAAGTGAGGTTTCTATGGTATTCTGGTTCATTATCGAAAATACAATGCTGCCGATTTTTCTGCTCGTCCTTATCGGCTATGGCCTGGATAAAAAATTTGGTCTCGATATCAAGACCTTATCCAAATTTATGTTTTACGTTGTCATCCCGTCTTTTATTTTTACTACCGTCTATGAAACGGAATTTCCCGCCGGCAGCACCCGTATTATCATCAGTATCGCTGTTTTTATGGTTATCTCCTGCTTTATCGCCGATATCGTCGGAAAAATCCGTCACTATGATCCGGGAATGCTGGAATCATGCCGTAACGCCCTTATGTTCAATAATACCGGCAACCTCGGTGTCGCTTTGATCATCCTGGTCTTTTCCCATGAACCGTTTATCGTAAACGGCCAGACCCCTTACCTGGCAGAAGCGTTGGTAATCCAGATTATCATCTTCCTCGTCCAAAGTATTTCCCTGAATTCCCTCGGTTTATACCAATCGGCCCGCGGCCGCATGTCCGTCCATGATGCATTTCGGATTATGATGGGCATGCCGATGATTTACGTTCTCATCGCCGCCCTGCTGGCCCGCTACGTCGGCTTTGACGCTAAAGATTTCTTTTTCTGGCCCATCATGGAAATGTCCGGAAAAGCACTCCTGCCAGTTGCCATGATCAGCATTGGCGCACAATTGTCGCAAACGCAAATCAAATGGCTCGACAACGACGTCTGGATTGTCAGCGGCCTTAAGCTATTCATCCTGCCGGTCATCGGCCTGGCCTTGATTTATGCCGCTAACATGTTATTCCCCGGCACGTTTACCCCCGTCGGCGCTATGGTCTTCCTCATTTATTGTGCCATACCTACAGCTGTCAATACGGCGCTTTTCGCCATGGAATTCGGCAATAACCCCAACTATGCCACACAGATTGTCATGAATACGACCGCCCTCAGTGCTATTTCCCTGACCGTATATATTTTTATCGGCCATCTGCTTTTTGTATAGGGCATACCCAGGAGCCGAAATGACCGTTTCTTTATCATTTAATACACGAATCCCTATATTTCCTCTATTTTTTATCTTTTGTTATTTATTTTATAAAATATATTGACATTTGTTATATTTTTCTTTATACTATTTTGTATCAACAGAATACCAGGCAATGAAGCCATGAATTTCCTTTATCAGGATAATCCATGGCTTTTTATATGCCTTTCTGGTTTTATACCGGAAATCAGGACAATGATGTCTTATCAGGATACCGCCGATAAAAGGGCGCTCCTATAAGGCATTTTTTTAGTTTCTAAGGGGGAAAATCTTATGAAAAAGTTAAATCGTATAGCACGGCTGTTGCTACCCTGTCTGGCCATAACCGGTTCAACAGCTTGGGCTGCCGGTACTACCGGGCAAATCGACACCGGGGATACCGCATGGGTCCTCATCAGCGCGGCCCTCGTCTTTATTATGACACCGGGGCTGGGATTCTTTTATGGCGGCATGGTCCGTGGTAAAAACGTCCTGACAACAATCATGCAAAGTTTCTTCATCGTCGCTATGATTTCTGTGGAATGGTTCATCCTTGGCTATGCCATGGTCTTCGGTACTGATGTGAATGGTTTTTTCGCCTCGCTCGACAAAATAGGGCTGGCCGGTGTCGGTATGAACTGCCTGGAAGGCGGTACGATTCCTGAGCTGGCATTCGTTGCCTTCCAATGTATGTTCGCCGTCATTACGCCGGCACTCATTACCGGTGCCTTCGCAGAACGTATGAAATTCCGCGCCTTTACCATATTCATCTTGCTGTGGGCTATCTTCATCTATAATCCCATGGCCCATTGGGTATGGGGCGGCGGTTTCCTGGCACAGCTGGGGGCGCTCGACTTCGCCGGCGGTCTGGTTATCCATATTTTATCCGGTGTCTCGGGGCTGACATTGTGTCTGCTGTTAGGCAAACGCAGCGGTTACGGAAAATATCCTATGATACCGCACAATCTTCCCATGACGGTCCTCGGCGCTACCCTGTTATGGTTCGGCTGGTTTGGATTCAATGCCGGCAGCGCCCTCGGTGCTAACGCCCTAGCTGCCAATGCTTTTGTTACCTCCCAGGGTGCCGCAGCCGCCGCTACCGTTACCTGGGTATTGGCCGAATGGATCCTCAACGGCAAACCGACCATCCTCGGTGCCGCTTCCGGCTGCATTGCCGGCCTCGTCGCGATCACGCCGGCCGCTGGTTTTGTCGCTCCTATGCCGGCTATTCTCATCGGCGCTATCTCCGGTATCGTCTGCTACGGTGCTGTCGCTGTTGTCAAAGTAAAATTAGGTTATGATGACTCTCTCGACGCTTTTGGCATCCATGGTATCGGCGGTACCTGGGGTTCTATCGCTACCGGCCTTTGGGCTTCAACAGAAGTCAATCCCGCCGGTGCCAATGGCTTGTTCTATGGTGAAACGCATCTATTATTCGCTCAGGTTGTTTCTACTATCGTTGCCTATGCCCTGGCTATCATCGGCACCATCGTCCTTTACAAGATAGTCAGTGCCTTCATGAAGGTCCGTGCTGACAAGAACGAAGAAATTGCCGGTCTGGATATTACAGAACATGATGAACGGGCATATAACCAAGCTGTCATGTCTACCGGCAGTCCCTTTGAATCTATCTCCGACTCCCCACTCTCAGCACCGGTTTCCACCATCAGTGATATGGGAACAAACAGTCATAATTTATAGGAGGGATATATCATGGATGAACAACATAAAATAACTAAAATAGATATTATTACACGTCCCAATAAATTAGAAGAACTGAAAGAAGCCTTAAATGCCATCGGCGTATTAGGCATGACCGTCAGCCAGACCTTCGGCTGCGGCCTGCAAAAAGGTTACGTAGAAGTCTACCGCGGGCAGAAGTATAACATCAATCTCCTGCCGGGCATCAAAGTAGAAACCGTAGTCTGCGAAATTCCTGTCGAAAAAGTATTGGAAACGGCAGAACGGGTCTGCAAGACCGGCAAGGTCGGAGACGGGAAGATCTTCGTTTTCGATGTGACGGATGCCATCCGCATCCGAACCGGCGACCGGGGCCCGGCTGCTATCATGGATGAAAAAGAATAGACCGCGAATGGATATTAAAAGGCCGGTAATTGCCATATTCACGCAATTACCGGCCTTTTCCGCACAAAAACGTCCTCCTGGCTCATACCCGCAAAACTTGTTATAATAAAAATATAATCCAATGAAGAAACGGAGGGATACTCAATGTACTATTTTGATAATGCAGCTACCACAGCACAAAAGCCGGAAGCTGTCGCCCAGGCGGTCTATGAAGGGCTCCATTCCGGCCTGTACGGCAATCCGTCCCGCGGCGCCCATGGATATTCTCTGCGGGCTTTCCACGCCGTATTAGACGCAAAAGAAAAATTGAAAAAATTATTTCACTGCAGTGATGCCTATGATGTCGCCTTCACCCACAATTCGACGCTGGCTCTGAATATGGTCCTCAAAGGACTGATCCACAAAGGGGATCACGTACTGACGACGACATGGGAACACAATGCGGTCCTGCGCCCGCTATATCAATTAAAAGCCGCCGGCGCCTCTGTCGACTTTATCAGCAGCGATGCCTCAACCGGAGCTCTTCATTATAACGAATTTGAAATGAAATTACGGCCAACCACAAAACTGGTTGTTTGTAACCACGCGTCCAATGTAACGGGTAATGTCATTGACCTGGACCGCATCAAAACATTCTGTCGTACCCATGGCCTGATGCTCGTCGTCGATGTATCCCAAACAGCCGGTGCGTATCCTGTCGATGTATCGGACGGCATCATTACTGCCGCATGTTTCACCGGACACAAATCCCTGTACGGACCGGGCGGCACCGGCGGCATCTGTATCCGTAAAGATAGTTCCATCACGCCATATATTACCGGCGGTGACGGAATCCATTCTTTTGAACATAAACAGCCGGCTGTCATTCCCGGCGTTTTTGAAGCCGGAACAGCCAACGTAGCCGGCATCATGGGCCTATCCGCCGGCATCCAATTACTTCTGGAACATGGCGTCGACGCCGCAGCTGCCCATCAGCAGGACCTGGCAGCTATTTTTGTCCCGGCAGTCCGCGCTATTCCCGGCATCATCTGTTACGGTGATTATACCGGTCCCCGGGTCGGTGTCTACGCCCTCAATATAGGCAGCGCCGAATCCGCTGTCGTCAGTGATATCCTATGGAATGAATTCGGCATGGCTACCCGTCCGGGGTTCCACTGCGCCCCATTGATACATCAGCAGCTCCATACGGAAACGCAGGGAATCGTGCGTTTTTCCTTCTCCCAATTCACAACGGCAGACGACGTTGCTGCCGCTATCGAAGCGCTGAAATCTATTGCTGCACGGGCATAGTGATTCGTTGTTGGTTAACTATTTCTTTATTTTCGTTATTCAAAAAGAAGTTCCCGGCATCTGACGGCCAGGAACTTCTTTTTATTTAATACCTATTGTTACCCTGCTATATCCTTTTAGATTCCGAAACGGGCAAAAATAGTATCTACATGACTGAGCATTTTTTTGACATTGAAGCAGCCTTCAATTTCTTTTGCACTCATATATTTTGCGATATCTTCATCCTTTTTAAGGTTTTCCAAAAAGTCTTCGCCCTGGAGCCAGCGTTTCATCGCATTGCGCTGTACCCAACGGTATGCTTGTTCACGGACGGCACCTTTTTCTACCAGTGTATTCAAAAGGATTGGGCTGTAAATCAAGCCGCCGGTAAGATTCAAGTCCTTCATCATCTTATCAGGATATACGATCAGACGGTCAATGACGCGGGTAAAGGTCTGCAACATATAATCAAGGGCAATCGTAGTGTCCGGCAAAATAACCCGTTCGACGGAAGAATGGGAGATATCCCGTTCATGCCATAATGCTACATCTTCCAAAGCAGCCTGCGAATTGCCACGGATTACACGGGCAAGGCCGCACATGCGTTCGCACGTAATCGGATTCCGTTTATGCGGCATAATGGAAGAACCTTTTTGTTTGGGGCTGAAATATTCTTCTGCTTCACGTACTTCTGTACGCTGGAGATGACGAATTTCCGTCGCCATTTTATCAATGGAGCTGGCAATAACCGCCAGCGTCGTAATAAAAGCGGCATGACGGTCGCGCTGTAATGTCTGAGAAGAAATCGGTGACGCTTCAATACCAAGGTGTTCACAAACGTATTTTTCGACAAAGGGGTCAATATCGGCATATGTACCGACAGCACCGGAAATTTTGCCGACAGCAATCGTTTTCCTGGCTTGTTCCATCCGTTCGATATCCCGTTCGATTTCAGCCATCCAGTTACACAGCTTCAACCCAAAAGTCGTTGCTTCGGCATGAATACCATGAGTACGGCCGATGCACGGCGTATATTTGAATTCAACAGCCCGACGGCGCAAAACATCATGGAAATCATGAAGGTCTTTCAACAAGATATCGGAAGCCTGTTTGAGCATATATCCCAATGCGGTATCCTTTACGTCTGTCGAGGTCAGTCCTAAATGCACATATTTACCTGCTTCACCGATATTTTCGGAAAGCGTGGACACAAATGCCGCAATATCATGATGTGTTTCTGCTTCGATTTCATGAATACGTTCGACAGAGAATGCCGCTTTTTCGCGAATCGCTTTAGCTGCTTCTTTAGGGACATTACCTAATTCACATTGGGCTTCACTGGACAGGATTTCGACCTGTTTCATCGTATCCCATTCATTATATTCCGTCCAAATATGACCCATTTCTTTTTTTGTATAGCGTTCGATCACGTTGAATCTCTCCTTTATCACATACATATAGTAAAAAACTTACATACGTGTTTATTATACACCATAAGTGCAGACGAAGGTAGGTTATTTCTATACAAAAAAACCGCAGATTTCGTATGTACCTGCGGTTTCAGCTGTGTCGCTGCCTATATTGTTTTGTCCCCCAACCTGGTGTACAAAGGTCAGGTCATTCTACGATAATCGGCATTTCTTCTTTCGCTGTGACATAACCGATGATTTCTGCACAGGGAATACATCCCTGCAGCTCTTTGAGAAGAGCTGTTCCGTCTTTTTCCGACACGGCAATCAACAAGCCCCCTGAGGTCTGCGGATCATAGAGTATATCCATCATTGCCTCAGTCATATGGCCTTTTATGGCAATATTGTCTTTTGTATACTCGCGATTCCGATATGCACCGGCCGGGATAAACCCCATCGCCGCCATTTCCAAGGCCTGCTGATGATACGGTATGGCATCCATCATAAAATGCAATGTCAGCCCGCTGCCCTGGGCCATTTCAAACGCATGCCCCAACAGCGCAAAACCGGTCACATCGGTGCAGCCGTGAACATCGTATTTTACCATGCAATCCCGCGCTGTCTTATTGAGCTGGGCCATTTCCTGATATACCTGGCTCATCAATGCCGCATCCACCATATCTCCCTGCGCTGCCGTCGTCAAAATGCCGCTGCCTAACGGCTTGGTCAGGATGAGCATATCTCCTTCTGAAGCAGATGAATTGCGCAGCAGTTTCTGCGGATGGACAAATCCGGTCACGGACAAACCGTATTTCGGTTCCTTGTCTTCAATCGTATGTCCGCCTGTAATAAGCGCCCCGGCTTCATAGACTTTGTCATAGCCGCCCTCCAGGATAGCCCGGACCGCATCTGTACCCATACGGGAATTAATGCACATTACATTCATCGCCAGCTTCGGTTCTGCCCCCATAGCATAGACATCACTCAACGCATTCGCTGCCGCAATCTGTCCGAACAGGAATGGATCATCCACGATAGGCGGAAAGAAATCGACGGTCTGTACAAGTGCCAGCTCATCATTGATGACATATACAGAAGCATCATCACTTTTATCATAGCCGACAATCAGACGATCATCATGTCTCGTTGGAATACCTTCCAACAATTGTGCCAGTACACCGGCACCTATTTTAGCGCCTCAGCCGGAGCAAGACGCCATTTCTGTCAAGCGAAGTTTGTGTTCCATATGTATTCCTCTTTCCCGGCAAAATATTAATCTGCCGCTTTGTATATTACCTCATATCCCTTAGCTGTTTCCTTCACGATTTGCTCGATTTCATCCATATCTTCCGGTATGGACCAATCATCCGATCCAATGAACCGGACACAGGTACCACAAGATGAACTCAGATTACGCGGTACCGGCATAAGCCGCGGTGAGGTAATGCCCCTGGTTTCTTTTTTGAAACGGATAGCTCCAAAATGAGAATAAAATGTAGCAATATACTGCATAATTCATCCTACTTTCTGTATATATGCAAGGTATATCCTTCTCCCTGCGCAGTCACATCTACTTCATATCCCTGATGACGGGCGTAACGGCTGACATTTTCCTTTGACGTCGGATTGTCAACCATCATATCATATTCCGTATCTCCCGATTCCATCGCTTTTTTAATCATGATAACCGGTTCCGGGCACGAATATCCTCTGGCATCTATCATAGTGATTCTCCTCTCTCCGTTATGCCTTCTGCCCACGGAATGTATTGGCAGCAGCAATAATAAATACGATGACTATCCCAATACTGACCGCAATCTGACCAGCCGCCGTAGGTCCGGCCCCAGAAGCAGCCAGGCCGAAATTATGCGCAAACGCTGCCCCAACAGCTAATCCAATAATCGCAATCGCCGAATCCGTATTCCCTTCACCGGCTAATACCAGCTGCCGCAACGGGCAGCCGCCAAGAAGCACGCAGCCGAATCCGGCAAGTACCATGCCCAACAGATTCCACAATCCGTCAGTATGTGCCACCGGCTGTCCGGCAAATCCCGGTGTGAAATTGCCAACTGCCAGATTGACCGCAAAACAGGCAACAAAAATTGCGATGAACCCCAGCAGCAATCTTGTTTCATGGAATAAAATAAGATCACGGATACCGCCGACCATGCACAACCGGGTCCGTTGTGCCAGGGCACCGACAACCAGTCCGGCCACAAGAGATATCCAGACAGCCGCATGACTGGCTCCGGGTCCGCCACCGGCTTTGGTAAACAGGATGAATGCCGGTGCTGCCAACAGGAGCACTAACAAAACGACCTGTATCGACGGCATAGCCAGCCCTTCGAATGCCGGCAGACTGTACGTCCGTTTCAGGGAATAGCCGCGATTCAGGAAAAATACGCCTATACCGATGCCGGCCGCAAAACCGACAAACCCGAATAGTGCATTCCAATCCCCGCCGGCAAGGCGGAGTATCATCCGAAACGGGCAGCCGAGAAACATGAGGCAGCCAATCATGACAAAGAATCCCAATACGAACCGCGTAAGCGGGGATGAGCCCCCTTTAGGCGCATGTTCATGCCGTATCAGGGATAAAACGCAAGAACCTAATAAGAGACCAATAATTTCCGGGCGGATATATTGGACGGCACCGGCGCGATGCATACCCAAGCCACCCACCGTATCCCGGATAAAACAAGCAATGCAGAACCCCATATTCTTAGGGTTGCCGGCAATGACTAATAAACCTGCAATAGCGCCAATGATCAATCCTGCGATAATAATTGACCATTTTTCACGTGTCATTTCCATCGTGTCATAGTCCTCCTTTTAAATAAAAAACGCATAGGCAATATGCAGGCAACGACACAATTCGATTATACCGTATATTCTCATAAAGGTAAATGGACATTTCATTTACCGGTTGGCAAGCATGCGGTCTATGAGATATACTGTAATCAACAATCAGAAACAAAAGGAGGCTCCCGCCATGAACCGTATCTATGCAGACAATGCCTGCACAACATTTCCCAAACCTTCAACCGTTCCCGATGCCATGAGTGATTTTATCAAAAACCACGGTGTCAATATCAACCGAGGCTCTTATTCGCCCGCCTACGATATGGAAGAGCTGGTCTACAATACCCGGCTGTGGCTTTGCGAACTATTCCATTTTCCCGACTGCAAAAACGCTATTTTTACACAAAACGTTACGATGAGCCTGAACATGGTCATCAAGGGGCTTTTCGGCCCCGGCAGTCATATTCTCGTATCTTCTATGGAACACAATGCCGTAATGCGCCCCTTAGTACAGTTGCAGCACAAGGGATTGGAATTCGACCGCATCCCCTGTAGTCATGACGGCAGCCTCATTCCCGGTGAAGCTGAAAAACTGCTGCGACCCAATACCAAAGCAGTCATCATGACCCATGCATCCAATGTCTGCGGTACCGTCATGGATCTGACAGCCGTCGGCGCATTCTGCCGCAAACATGGCCTGCTGTTCATCGTCGATGCCGCACAGACCGCGGGCGTACTGCCTATCGATATGGAAGCGATGTCTATCGATGCGCTGTGCTTTACGGGACATAAGGGACTGCTGGGTCCGCAGGGCATCGGCGGCTGCATCCTCACCGACGCCGTAGCCGCTAACATGGAACCACTCATCAGCGGCGGTACCGGCAGCGTTTCCCATTTAGAGGAAATGCCCGATTTTCTTCCCGACCGTTTCGAAGCCGGCACGATGAATCTGCCCGGCATCGTCGGCCTCCACGCCGCATTGGAATATCTCCGCCATATCGGTATCGATGAAATCCGTCATAAAGAAATGGCCCTCACCAAACAATTTTTGGCCGGTATTGCCGATATGGACACCATCGATATCGCCGGCAAAACAGGCTTGGACAACCGTACTGCCGTCGTATCTATTGCCTCAAAAACAATGGATAACTCGGAAGTCGCCGTGCGCCTGGAAGAAGAATACGGTATCCTCACCCGCGTAGGGCTGCACTGCGCCCCCTCGGCCCATAAAACGTTAGGTACCTATCCCGCTGGTACCGTACGATTTTCCTTTGGCCACTATAATACACCAGAAGAAATCGACACCATCATACAAGCCCTGCACCATATCTGCAAATAAATAAAAACGGCTGTTTGTCGTTGATTATACATCAACGACAAACAGTCGTTTCCTCTTCTGTAAATCATGATTTATGGATCCGCTGCCGTTTGTTTCCTACGACCATAGTAGGACTCAGCGTACGATACACCATGTAGACAAAGAACATGTATCCGAAGAGAAATACCAATGCATATTCTTCCGTCAGCGTTGCGTCCAGCATAAAATAATATGCGCACCCCAACGTCAGGATCAGGCTGCTGTACATCGATACGATAACGCACCATGTACGCTGTCCCCGGTCACGAAGTTTATAAAAAGCCTTGTACTTTATATATAATACAACCGTCGAAATAACCAGGATGGCGGCAATACCACCACTCAAAATCAAATTAATCCGGATATACAAGGATACCAGCAATACGATCATCAGCATAAACGTCCCAAGGAATATGCATTCCTGCCGGCGCAGATCTTTCTTTTCTTCCGCTGCATCAGAAGATATATACTTACGATTTCGGGCCATAAGGCACTCTCCTCCCATTATTACAATCCTATTTATTATAGCATACATCTGCAGTATCTTCATTGACAAAGGGATATTTCCGTGTTACATTGAATGAGGATACATAAAATGATAATAATGCAGTAAACATATATGCCCCGGATGGAATCCCCGTTTGGGGGTATTTTTATGTTCTTTTGGAAGGAGCGGATACGATGAAAGCAGTAAAAACATACGATGTCATCATTATTGGTGCCGGCCCCGCCGGGATTTTTACGGCATTGGAATTAGCCGACAAAGGCTTTCATATTCTGATGATCGAAAAGGGACAGGATATACGGGAACGGATTGCTACCAGCCGGAACCCGCATGCGCTAGTCAAAGATAAAGTTCGTAACGTCGTTTGCGGCTGGGGCGGCGCAGGGGCGTTCAGTGACGGAAAATTGACCCTGACCACTGAATTCGGCGGTAACCTGGATGACTATATGTCTAAAGCGGATCTCGCAGATAAAACACAATATGTGGACAGCGTATACTGTAAATTCGGCGGTGCTGACCGTAAAGTATATGGCGATGAAAGCCGTGACAGCATCCATCAGCTGCAACGCAAAGCGGCAGCAGCTGATTTACGGTTTATCCCGGCCCGGATCCGTCATTTGGGAACTGACGTGAATGCGCAGATATTGACAAACATGCGGGATTTCCTGGAAGGCAAAGTAGACATCATGGCCGATACGATGGCCGAACACATCGTCATCGAAGATAATACAGTCCAGGGTGTCATGATCCACGGCCAGTTATACCGCTGCCACTATCTGGTAAGTGCACCGGGGCGGGAAGGCTCAGAATGGTTCGTGCAGGAAGTAGAAAAATTGGGATTACAGCTCACTTCGAATGCCGTCGATATCGGCGTCCGCGTAGAAATGCCCGCAGAAATCCTGGAAACCATTACGGATGTCGTCTATGAATCCAAACTCATTTATTTCAGCAAGTCTTTTGATGACCGGATCCGTACATTTTGTATGAACCCCTATGGCTTTGTCGTCGAAGAAAACAATGACAGCCTGCTGACCGTAAACGGTCACAGTTATGCCCACAAACGCAGTGAAAATACAAACTTTGCCATCCTGGTCTCAAAAAAGTTCACGCAGCCGTTCCATGAACCGATAAAATACGGCAAATACATTGCTAATCTGGCCAATATCCTCGGCGGCGGCATCATCGTCCAACGCCTGGGCGATTTTCTTGACGGCCGCCGTTCCACACCGGAACGAATCAAACGAGGACTGGTACGACCGACATTTCCAGAAGCTACACCGGGGGATCTGTCTTTGGTATTACCGTACCGACATATGATGGATATCAAAGAAATGCTGGAAGCACTGGATAAAATAGCTCCCGGAGCAAATTCCCGCCATACGCTGCTCTATGGCGTAGAAGTAAAGTTTTATTCCAACCGCTTAGAATTAAGTCCTCACCTGGAAACAAAAATCCCCAACTTCTTTGCTATCGGAGACGGCGCCGGCATTACCCGGGGCCTCGTCCAGTCTTCAGCAACCGGAGCTATCGTAGGCCAGGAAATCCTGTCCCGGGAATCATAATACATACAAAAGCCCCGTTGCCATTTCGACAACGGGGTTTTATGTATCCGTGAAACTGTTTTATTGCTGTTCAGCCAAATTCTGTTTGTAAATATCTGCTGTAATCGCATCGGAGCAGCAGACAGCAACAACGTCAGCAACATCTTCAGAAGAGCAGCCACGAGACAAGTCAAGGATAGGTTTATCCAAGCCCTGTACTAATGGGCCGAGAGCCGTCGCATTTGCAAAGCGTTGTACCATCTTGTAACCGATATTAGCAGCATCCAAATTCGGGAAAATAAGTACATTGGCATGGCCTGCCACCTTGGAACCCGGAGCTTTACGTTCGCCGACTTCCGGTACCAATGCGGCATCAGCCTGCATTTCACCATCGAATTCGAAATCAACTTTACGTTCTTTCAAAATATCAATAGCACCGCGAACGATATCTACGGATTCGCCGGAGCCGCTTCCTTTGGTAGAATAGGAAAGGAACGCTACTTTCGGGTTCAGCATCTGAACTGTACGCTGTGCACGTTCTACACAAATGCAGGCAATATCTGCCAGCTGTTCGGACGTCGGAACGGGGATAACACCGCAGTCGCCGAGGACAAGGATGCCATGATCACCATACTGCGGGGTATTGGTCAGCAAAATAAATGCACTGGATACCGTCTTGTTGCCCTGACGGGGTCCGATAACCTGAAGACCTGCACGAATAACATCGGCAGATGTCGTATCAGCACCAGAAACACAACCATCTGCTTCGCCCAATGCAACGAGACCGGCAGCGAAAAAGGTGTTATTGGACATCATGATTTCACGAGCTTGTTCAACAGTCATGCCTTTTTTCTTACGGCGTTCAGCAAAATATTCGCACAATTCATCCATACGATAGTATGTTTCCGGATCAACCACTTCCACACCAGTCAAATCGATCTGGTATTTAGCAGCATCTTTTTTAATCTTATCTAATTTACCAACAAGAATAATCTTAGCAAAACCTTCTGCTAAAACACGTTCAGCAGCTTTAAGTACACGGCGGCTGTTCGTTTCTGGAAGAACGATCTTCTTCTGTGCTTTTGATACACGGGCTTTTAAATCTTCAGTAAATCTCATCTTAGGACCACTCCTTATGTAAATTAGAATTTATAAAATTCTTTTGTATACGAATCATTATAATACAAATCGAGACCGTTTAAAAGACATATATCGATATAAATAATAAATATACTACATCACTATTTGTTGTATGTTGTATACTATTTTAAAATAAGTGTATCTTCAAAAAAAAAGAATACGCAACAGCGTATTCTTGAAAAAAGATTGGTGGGCGATGACGGGCTTGAACCGCCGACATCCTGCTTGTAAGGCAGGCGCTCTCCCAGCTGAGCTAATCGCCCATATGTGGTGACCCCTACGGGATTTGAACCCATGTTCTCGCCGTGAAAGGGCGATGTCTTAGACCGCTTGACCAAGGGGCCACATA
>JALCDF010000017.1 GCA_022641375.1 Megasphaera sp.
TCCAATGTATCGTTGGCGAATGCCAAGACGACTGCCGTTTCAGCGGATAACAATGTTGATATTTCCGAAGCTAATCTTAACAATATTTTGGGATTGCCGTTGCAGACCAAGCTTGTCTTATCAGACCATAAACTGCCTTTTGATTCCTATGATATTTCGTTGGAAGAAGCGATGGATTATGCTATGAAATATCGGCCGGAAGTATTGCAGGCAGCTGTGGCTGTTCAGAAAGCAGAGGAAAATATCGGTATCGCCAAATCTGGCAACCGTCCGACTGTTTCTGTAGGTGCATCCAACGGCTGGAGCGATAGTGGTTATATCTTCGGTTCGGAATCCAAAAATTGGGGAATAACGGGTACCGTTTCTTACAGCTTATGGGATGGCGGTGCTACCAACGCTAAAATCAAACAGGCTAAAGAAAATCTTTTGTCCGCCCGGGAAACAGAACAACAGACCCGCGAATCCGTACAGCTTGCCGTAAAACAGGCGTATCTGGATATACGCAGTGCTGCTCAGCGTGTCGAAGCGACACAAACATCGATTGATCAGGCTGAAGAAAGCTTTAAGATTGCCCGCGTACGGTATCAGGCCGGTGTCGGCATCAACCTGGATGTTCTCGATGCACAATTGAGTTTGAATGAAGCTCAGACAAATCATATCCAGGCACTGTATGACTATAACGTAGGCATAGCTAAACTGGAACAGGTAATGGGTGTGGATGTGCGCTCCGGGGTTATTCACCCGTCCATGACTGCGAATACATATCGTGGATAGATTAAGGCATGCATTACAACTTTTTAACAATTTATGAATTTATGTCATAGATTTTCAATAATTTCTTGCTTTTCATTAATTCCATAGGTAGAATAAAGAGAGAATTGTATATACAATTCTCTCTTTCTATATTACAGGAGTTCATCGTGAAAAAAAAATGGCTGGCACTTTGCGGTATCATCCTATTTTTTTTATCGGTTTTTTTGATGGTTTGGATAGAAAAACCGGTGATATTGCAAACCTTTACAGATACAGTAAAGACAACAGTGAATAATAGACTTAACGGAACTTTTTCCTTTGATACGATGGATGTGTCATTATCCGGCAGCGTTATTTTGACCAAGCCGGTTATTACGGATATTCATGGCACAGATGTCATTTCCGGGGACTCTTTGTCGGTTCAGGTGAATCTTCGGCATATACTGGATATTCTTCATGGCGGGGATGCCATGTCGGCATTGGATACGATTGTCGTAGAACGGCCGGTCGTACATGCTGTGCAGGAAAATGATGATACGTGGAATGTAGCTTCCCTGATTAAGAAAAGCGGTAACAGTACTGATGTTGGATATCGTGGCAGGGTACGTCTTCACGATGGTACGATTTTCACATCTTTTAAGGATGGAACGCAGCTTACGGGTGAGGACTGCAATATATATCTTGATTTCTCTGATTATCCGGCTATAAAAGCAGATGGGGAGGCATCGGTAGATCAGGAAAAATTGACGGTGTCCGGTCAGTATCGTTCCATGCGGGACTATAATGTAACAATCAACAGTGATGCGGTGAATGTCAAATATGCTGTGCCGTTTATTCCAGCCAATGCGGCAATTTCGCTTCATGATGGTGTTGTAAAAAATATAAAGGCACATGTATCTCAGAGTCATAAAGGATTTTTCTTATCAGGGCAAGCGGATCTGAGTGATGGGGCTGCTACTATTCAGGGGTATGATGTGACTGATGTCAAAGGCCATGTCAATATGACATCTGATGAAATCACGTTGAAGGATACGGAAGGGCTTGTCAATGGACAAAAGCTGCATGTCGACGGGGCCATTAAAGTAAATGGTGATACACCGGTGTTTGATTTACAGGTTCAGGCGCCATCGGTTGATTTAGATGCGTTACCTTTGACATTGCCCGTATCGGGAATTATTGGCTGGCAGGGATCCGTTTGGGGAACGGCTGATGATATATCAGCCAAGGGAACCGTAACTGTTTCCACGCTGGAGTATGATGGTCTGAGTGTTTCCGATGGACATGCTGATGTGATGTATCAAAATCATGTGGGCCGAGTCGATGCTTTAGAAGCAGATGTGGCAGGCGGACATATATCTGGGAGCGGTATCTATTATGTGGATACAGGTGATTTTTCTGCATCTGCGAAAATGAAAGATATTCGCCTTGATGCTATTCCGCAGGTACCGGCAGCGCTGCTCGGTACGATTTCTGCTGATGTTGCTGTTTCAGGCAACAGCAACGACCGAAAAAATATAAGCGGTCAGGGACACGTATCGGCAACTGATCTTTCCTATAACGGGATAGAAGCGGATCAGGCTGCATGTGATGTAAGCTACGCAGATGGTATCGCGTCCATCCGTAATTTAACAGCGTCCGTCGCCAATGGCAGTATTCAGGCCAGTGGTACATTTGATGTGAATACGAATACTCCGGACATTACATTTACGGCATCTGATATCCCTTTGGATTTATTTGAGTCCTGGCTTGCTGTGCCGATGGAAGGTACGGTCAGTGCTGCTGGTCATATTTGGGGCCAGGAACCGCAATGGAATGTTGCTTTCAGTGCTCAATCGGGTTCTATTCAGCATATGCCGTTTGATAGTGTTGATGGTTCATTAAACGGGATTGCCGGTCATATCAACATTCCATCCATAGCCTGGAGATTTGTTGACGGCCGACATATTCTCAGGGGCTCTGCCGACTGGGACAGCAGGACTGTCAATCTTCAGATGGATACGGAACATATGCGTATTGAACGGGTTTTACCGGTTTTAGGAAAAGAAAATATGGACCTTACAGGCTGGGCTGATAATACGATTACAATCAGTGGTCCTTTGGATGATTTGTCGGCAACAGGTCATTTTAGGTTGTCCGAAGGCTCTTACAGCGGATATCTATATAAGGATATCAGTGCAGACTATAGACTGGATCATAATGTGCTTTTTATCTCCAATGGGGCTATTTCTGCATATGATGCTACTATTGGCGTGCATGGTTCTGTGGGTGAAAATTTAGATTTAACAATTGAAGGTAATCAATTGGATATATCCCGTATTATGATTCATCAGAATTCTTTGCCGCGAAGCGGTATGATGCATCTGAAAGCGCATATTGGCGGCAGCTTACAGAATCCGACGGCAGGCGGCTCTCTTACCGCAGAGCATCTTGTGATCAATCAGATGCCGGTGGAAGATGTCCATGGTGATTTTGCCTACTATGATGGGATTATTCGTTTGTCTGATTTGCACTTCAATCAAAATAATGGTCTTTATGATGGCAATGTTATGTATAATACGGGAAATGACCGCGTTATTATCAGGGGGTCTGTTCAGAATGGTGATTTAGCCGGATTGCTGAACCTGAGTAACATACCGCTGCAAAAAGTGGCTGGCCGCCTTGATGGGGATATATCTGTTGATGGTACGGGGAAAAACCCTAAAGCTGCGTTTACCGGTAAATTAACGCAGGCGTATCTCGATGGACAGGCGGTCGAACCAACGGATATCGATGTGCGGTTCGATGATGGTGTTTTTAAAATCAATAAACTGTCACTGACCATGGGAGATGCTGTTTTGGCGGCCCAGGGATCGTATGCGCTGCATGGGCCGGTAGATATGCAGGTAGCAGCTCATCAATTCCCGTCCCGGATTTTGCTTGATATTTTAGGTCAAACGGATATCGATGTGGATACGGATATAGATTTTGCAGCTCAATTAAGTGGCAACAGTGATAACCCGGATGCCAATGTATCCTTGCAACTTACCGGCGGGGCAGTCAACGGTGTGTCTATTACCAATGCATATGCGTTGTTCAATGTTGCCGATGGACTGATCCATTTAAATCAATTTTATGTTGAAAAGGATCCATATAAGGCCAGTGCAACCGGTACGATTCCGGTCAATGCCCTTAAAAACGGGCGGACGGCGGAATCTATGGATGTCACATTACAACTGGATCATGCCGGTTTGGATATCCTTACGTTTTTAACGCCAGCTGTCAAAACAGCGCAAGGCGGTATAGAAGGCTCCTTGAAATTGAGCGGGACTTTGCAAGATCCGCGGTTGAATGGGGCGTTATCTGTTAAAGATGGTTCTATTCAATTTAAAGATGTCAAGTATCCTTTATCCCATATCAGCGGGGCCGTAAAATTCACAGGAACAGCGATGAGTATGGATATAAATGCCCAAATGGATAAACAGGGAGCTAAAAAGCCAGGTACGGCAGACATACAAGGAAAGGCGTCCTGGCAGGGGTGGAAACTAACGGATTATGATGTTGTGGCAGATGCAGATCATCTTAATATAGAAAGTGATTATTTCACCGGGCCTCTGAATGGTCATATCAAATTAACGCCGGGGGCAGTATATCCGAAGCTCAGCGGTATCGTTGAAATCTCTAATGCAACGATCGATGTGCCGCTGTCCTTTACGTCCAGTGCCGGTTCTATGCCGCTGGAACTTGATTTTACCGTGTCTTTGGGAGACAAGGTACGCTTGTATAATTCAGCCTTATATGATATGCTCATCAATGGGTCTGTGAATTTCAAGGGAACTGTAGACCAACCCAGACCGGCCGGACGATTTGAAGCATTACGAGGCAGAGTACATTATTTGGATACGAATTTCGTGCTTACGAAGGCGAAAGCTGATTTTTCGATTCAAAATTCTTTCTTACCGGTTATTTCGGCTGAAGCACATACCCGGGTGGGCCAGTATATGGTTCTATTGACGTTAAGAGGCCCGGTGGAACAAATGGATATGATGCTGCGCTCAGATCCTCCGTTGACGAAACAGCAGATCATATCGCTTATTACGTTACGAAGTGGCGGTAAACAGAGCAGCTCCATTAATGGTGAAGATGTGAATACGCTGATTGGCACAGGGATTCGCATGACCTTAAACAGCCTGGGGATAACCCATGAACTGGAAAAGGCCTTATCTTTAGATATGTTGACCGTTACGACAGGGTCATTGGATTTCAATGATAAGAATACAGATATCAATCGTAATTATTATAATATTGAAATGGGGAAATACCTTTTCAATGATTTTATGGTAACTGCGGCTTTTGGACTCAATCATGATGATAATCGTTTCGGTGTACAATATTCATTGGGAAACCGGTTCAATGTAAATGCCTGGAAATCAGAAGGGGACACCTTTATCGGCGGCTCGTATAAGTATAACTTCTTCTAAAGGGGAGATGAAGACTATGTTGAACATGTATTTACAGGAACTCCATAAAATCACATTGTTGACCCCGGAAGAAGAGAAGGCATTATGGAAAGCCTATAAAGACGAAGGGGATATGGACAGTCGTCGTCGACTCATTGAGCAGTATCAGCCGCTGGTCTTCAAGGAAACGATGCGATGGCATATACGACAGGATTTGTTTCCTGATGCGGTGCAAGAAGGTACATTGGGGCTTATTGAAGCGGTGGAACATTTTGATTATCGGCGTCATGTAGCTTTTTCTCTGTATGCTGTACATCGCATACGTGGCGAAATCGTTGATTATCTTAATCGGGAAGGCAGCCGGGCTGCGGTATCCCTTGATGAACAGGATGAACACGGTGTTTCTTTACGGGACAGTTTGCCTGACGGCAGTGAAGACCTGGCAGACAGAACAGGCCGGCAGCTTCTTTTTGAGCGCGTGTCCCATATGCTGGCCCGATTGCCGGAGAAGGAACAGATTGTTGTAGAAAGCGTTTATTTGCAGGATAAACAACAAAAGCATATTGCTCGTGAGTTGGCGGTGAGCCTGCCTTATGTATATCGGTTGCAAAAACGAGGTATACGCAGAGTTCGCGGCATGCTGAGCCGATTTATCCATGATAGTAAAAGAGAGAGATAAGAAAAATAGGCGAATACATATGAAAAAAGGAAAAAAACATAGTAATTTCATAGATATCAGGCAATTTCCAGCTATTTTATCTGGATAAAATACGAATCTCTTTCGGGATATTATAAATATATCCTGATAAGGAGGAAACTATGGATAAACCAGACACCAATATGGCAGCTCATGTCCGATCTATAAAACAATGGCTGGAAAAGGCAGAGCAATCGTATGACAGCCAATCAGAGATTAAAGGCGAGCTGAATCTTATGCTGGCAGAGGCAGAAATGAAGAATTTGCGTAAGAATCATTCTGCAGGCCGGCATCTGCTGTATCATGGTGTTGCGCCCATAGCCATTATAGTCATTGCGGTTTTTGGAATTGTTTTTCATCCATCTGTTCCCGTTGCGGAATCGCATAGGGGAGAAACACGGTCTGGATTTGTTTCAACGAGTGTTCAGGAGAATGGATCCACACCGGAAAAACAGGAATCGCAACCCATTGTATCTAAACCAGATTTACCGGAACAATCTCAACCGGTGGATACGGCAGTGACAGATGAACAACCGATTGAAACAGAGCAGTCTCCGAATCAGACAGTACAAGAGACCGCACCTGTTCAACAATATACGGCAGCGCCATCAGCTAATGTTTTATCTGATCGGCAAATGCAGGCAACCGTACAGGATGCGCGCCGCAGCCTGCGCGGCAGAACGATACGAGATAAATAAAAGTATGTAACGGAGGTTTGTGAATGAAAACTCGGAATAGAAAATTTCTCGCCTTGATGATTATGAGTGCGATGATGACATGCCCTGTATGGGCGAATGACGAAACGGGCTATGATCCTGCGAATGGAGAAACCGTAAAGGCGACAGCGTCTTCGGCAGAAACGAATGAAGATGCACAAAAACTAAAGGTAAATACAGTCGTGACGTCCGCACCGGACGCTACTACAGAGTCGACCATGGAAAGTGCAAAGTCTGGTCTGACCGGTTACGAAACAGATGCGGAACTGGCTGCCATTGCTGCCGGCAATAAGAGTGCGACAGAAGTACAGCAGGAAGCTGCCGCTAATGTCGATGCCATTGCGGCAAAGCAGGAAGCACAGAAAAATGAATCTGTTATTCAGACAACAGCAGAAGCAGCTAAGCAAAATAATCTGCCGGGGACATCTGTTGCGTATGTGAATGGTATCAGTGATGTCCAGGTGGATACGACGGTACCGAACTATCCAATCGCAACACTTCCGACTGGTGCAGAAGCCAATCTTCCGTATGGCAATGCCGTAACCGATGATGAAATGGCGCCGTATCTGAATAAAACAACTACGTCCGTTACGATCAGTCCTGTTCCGGACCAGCGAATCGAAACGCAGATCCTGCCGAATCTGGCAATGCGTGTCGGTGATGCCATCAACGCTGATTATATTCGGCATGACTTGAATATTATCGGTGCTGCCGGGTTATTTTCAACAGTCAAACCGGCATTTACAAATGTTCCTGAAGGGGTAAAATTAAACTATACTGTACAGATGAACCCTGTTGTTAATAATGTAGATATCCAGGGGAATGAATCTATCAAGACGGAAGAGTTGCGCAAATTAATTACGGTTACACCGGGTTCCGTTATCAATACGACACTGATCAGTAAAGATGTGTCTAATATCAATACCGTATACGGTAATGCCGGATATATGCTGAGCAAGGTTTCCGATGTCAGTATTGATGATCAGGGAATCCTTCATATCGGTATTTCCGAAGCTCATATTGAAGACATCCGCCTGCGTGGCAATACGAAGACCAAGAATAAAGTCATACTGCGTGAATTGCGTTTTAAAAAGGGCGACGTATTTAATAAAGATGCGGCAAGCCGCAGTATTCAGCGTGTATATAACACGGGCTATTTTGAAGATGTCAATGTCCGGCTGCTGCCAGGTCAGGTAAATCGTCAGAATGTCATCGTGGAAATCGACGTTGTGGAACAGAAGACAGGTTCCGTAACGATTGGTGCCGGGTATTCTGATTCCGATGGTTTAGTCGGTATCCTGGGCCTGAGTGAAACGAACCTCCGCGGTACGGGGGATAAAGCCAGCATCAGCTGGGAATTTGGCGGCAACACCAATTCTGATAAGAACTATATTTTCTCGTATACTCATCCATGGATGAACGATCATGGTGATTCTATCGGATTCAGCTTGTTCGACCGGGAATCAGAATATGAAGATTATAATGAAGACGGCGATTCCGTTGCCGATTACGATAAACGGACGACGGGCTTCAATGTAACCTATGGCCGTGTACGCAGTGAATATGTAAGCGATTATGTTACATTGGAAACCAAGAAGACAAAATACACGGATTATGAAAGTGGCTATAATTATCGAAAATGGCAGGATAATTTCTCTTTACCGGATAACTATCGGCATTACTTAGACAATAACTTTGGACGTACTAACAGCATGATTTGGTCTCATGTCTTTGATAATCGTGATAATGTATATGATCCGACGAAGGGCAAACGCCTCTCCTTTACTGGCACATGGGCCGGCCATGGTCTTGGCGGTGATTTTGATTACTTTAAATTCGTAGCTGAAAATCGCTTGTATTATAAAGTAGGACGCAGCCATGTCATTGCGGTCCGCCTGATGGGTGGTATCGCAACCGGAGATATGCCGTACAATGATTTATTTACATTGGGCGGGGCTGACAGCCTTCGTGGCTATGAAGATGATGAATTCCGTGGCAATAAGATGTATGCTGCTACGGTTGAATACCGGTATCCTATTGCTAAAAAAGTACAAGGGGTATTCTTCGTCGATGGCGGCAATGCCTGGGGCGGTACGGACAAGGTGCCATGGTATAATGATAGTAATGAATTCCATTATTCCGGCGGCTTAGGCTTCCGTATTACGACGCCTATCGGGCCGATTCGTTTGGACTATGGCGTAGGGGATAATGGCGGTAAATTCCATTTCAGCTTCGGCGGCAAATTCTAGTGCATCCAAATGTTAGGTGGGATAGGTATTGAATCGTTTATTGGTATTGACAGGTCTGTTTGTTTGTGCCAATATTGGCAGTGTCTGGGCTGCTCCGGTAGAGCATGTATCTGTGCAGGTAACCTCGACCCAGGAGACGATACCGCCGTTGGTGCAGAAACGCATTGCTGCCAGCGTCCAAACGGTAGGAAATCATGTATTCCTGCAACAGGATGATGGAGAAATTTCTCAGCATCTGGACAGCTATGAACGGACTATTAATGATATTATCAATCGGGTCCTCATTGGGTATACGGTGGAACGATTGACCATCGCAGCAGGAGCGGATACTACGTTACAGGTAGTAATCCGCCCCTGGGGTGAGACGATTCATTCAGCGGATATCATTGTCGATTATGGTTCTTTACCACAGATGGGACAGGCATTAGCCAATACAGATTTGGTACATGCCCAGGTCTTGGTAGAGAACCTTCTTGTCGGCCTTCCTGTCGATGCATTGGACTGGGCAAACGGTGTTGTCAAAACGGTGATGGAAACAGAATTGGAGAACATGCTTCCCGAATTCTATCCGCATATCGTCATTACACCGGGAGAAAACGCGGTCGTCCATGTGTATATGCTGCCTAAGCTTCCTGTTGTGCGCAATGCAAATGTCAGTATTGAGGCGGAAAACCTGCCTAAAGTTATTTTTCTGAGTACACGCAGAAATCTGGAACAGCGTTATGAAGGCCTCCAGGGGCTGCCGGTAGCATTTGTGCGGCGTCATGAACAGGCCATACAGGAAGACATACAGGCTTCATTGAATACCCAATGGGTAATAAAGCAATATAAACTTCATGTGACACCTTCCTTACGTATCGGTGAAAATACAGATATCCATCTGTTATCACAAACGGATTTCTATGATATTCGTGCCGGTGCGTATATGGATATAGGCCGTGATAAAAACAGTCATCAGCGTCATGATAGCGATACGGTAATCAAAGGACATATAGGCCGTAAGCTGGGAAATCATCATGAAGTGTACAGCGAAATAGAGTTTATTCCTGGCGATGTCGACTGGAATGTCATTCCCGGTTATGCGTATCAATGGGGAAAAGGCAGCCAGCTTGGGTATCAGTATGAAACGGAAGATGACAGCAATCATTTTTGGTTTCGGCAACAGCTTGGCAAACGATGGCAATTCCGGTATGACCGGGATGTAACACATAAAGATGATGAAGTAGGGCTGACATATCGGTTACATGAATATGTTGGCTTGGAATATATCGTATCCGACCATGATCATTGGCTGCGGATTATAGGATATTTATAAATAAAAGGAGTAATGTTATTATGATGTCAGAAATGGGTAAGAAAAAGAATGTCAAGATTTTTTCGGCGGCTGTAGCGCTGATTTTTGTTCTCAGTGTTGCCGGCATTGCTATTATGCAGACAGGTAATCCGGTGAATGCGGCTCCATCCAGCAATATAGGTGTCGTCGATACAAGTAAAATCATCACGCCGGACAATCAGGATGCCGTCAATGCACAGAAACAATGGCAGCAGGCCGGTGAAGATATGCAGAAACAATTTGAAGAACAATCCGCCAGTATGAATGATGAACAGAAACAACAATTGTTCACTAAAATGCAGAATGAATTGACTCAGAAACATGAGGAAATATTTAAGGGTGTCAAAGACAAAGTGGATAATGCTATCAGCAGCGTTGCCGGTACAAAGGGTCTGAGCCTTGTCGTTGATAAACGAGTTGTATTGTACGGTGGTACAGATATTACGGATCAGGTTACGAAACAGTTGAGCGATTCGCAGTCGAAATAAGGGTTTGTTATGAAACGGATGTATGCAGCAGCCATAGGCACAGTATGTATCATCATATGTATCGCTATCGCTATTTGGGTGGGATATCAGCGTACGCCGGCTCAGCCGGCTGCGTCCGGCCCGGTGTATGCGTATGTTGATTTGGAACATGTCATGATGAGCCATCCCCGCTATAGTGAGTATCATCATCTGGAATTGGAATATAATGCTATGATTGCCCAATACCAATTTGAACAATGGCATTATTCCCGGCAGGCTGCGGCAGAGGGGAAAGCTGTCCAGACTTTTGCGACAACCGATGCAATGGGCTCACAGGTTTTGGATCAGGAGCTGAAAGCAAAGGTAGCCCTCAAGGAGAACGAACTTAATAATAGTTTGAAGCAGCAGTATGAGCAGCTCGTCCAAGAAAAGAAAAAATCGCAACCGGTTATTTCCGGTGCTGATAACTTAAAAATAGTTAATTTGCAGTTAAAACTTCGTACACTGGCCTTATCTGAAGAAGAACGACAAGCGGCTCGGGATGAACTACAGGCCCTTATGCGTGGTGCGGGAACGGATGTGCAGATTACAAATCAGACAGCGTCTGAAATCGCAACAGCAATGGAACCGTATAAAAAAAAGGCACAAGACGATTTGGCAGCATATGCCAAGCAAGTCAAAAGTGATTTGGAAAAACGGCAACAAGCGAATCAGACCTCATTCCAGACGGCTCAAACCAGCATATGGGATGATCGGCCGGAACCGGCTGTATGGAATCAGCAATGGAAAGAAAAACTGGATGCAAAAGAAAAACAACTGAAAGATGTAAAAGAAGATATCTTGGCAGATATTCGTGATAAGGCAGCAGACGTTGCGCATGAGCAAAACATAGACATGATTTTTTGTGATTATGAAGGAATTGGCACAGCGATTGATGTTACCGACGATATTATTGCCAGATTGGCATAACAGGAGGCTTTGTAAGGATGAAAAAAATATGGAAGCGGCTGGCCATTGTGGCATCTATGGCTATTATGGCAGGAATGCTCAGTGGCTGCGGTAGTGAAGATAAAGTCGGCGTTGTCGATATGACACGTGTTCAGAAGGAAGCTGCAGTAATGCAGCAGTACAAACAGAAAACAGAAGATAAGCAGAAAGAAGTCGAAAAAGAACTTCAAGATGCACAGCAATCTATGTCGGCAGAAGACTTCCAGAAGAAACAACAACAGGCGCAACAGGAGCTTAATATTTATGGAGCCAGCATGCAGCGTCAATTTATGTCAGATATTCAAACTAAATTAGGTGATATTGCCAAAGATAAGAATGTGGGTATCGTTGTTATGAAAGAAGCTGTTCCGCAGGGCGGTATTGATGTAACCGATGATTTGATTGCCAAGATGCAGTAGAGAGGTGGATATCATGAAGAAAACAGTACAAGAATTAGCAGACCTAATCAGTGGCACTGTGATTGGTGATGGTACCCGCGTCATAGAAGATGTGAAAGGTTTGGCTGAAGCCAAAAAGGAAGATATTACATTTGCAGTTCATCCGTATACGGAATACCTGCCTCAGGTCCACGCAGGTGCGGTCATTGTCCAGTCAGAAGTGCCGGCGGGAGATAATACGCTTATTATTGTAGAAAATCCCCGCCTGGCTTTTTCTCAGCTGCTTGTCCTGTTTCATCCGCGTCAGTCTGTGGAACCGGGAATCCATGCGACAGCAATTGTGGATTCCAGTGCAACACTGGGAAGCGATACGGCAGTTATGGCATATGCCGTTATTGGTAAAAATGTCGTTATCGGTGAAGGGTGCACTATTTATCCTTATGTTTTTATAGGGGATAATGTACATATCGGTAAGGACACTGCTGTTTTCCCCGGTGCGGTTATTCATGAAAATACGGTCATCGGAGAACGAAATGTTATTCGTGCGCATGCTGTTTTGGGTGGCGAAGGATTCGGTTTTGCTACGAACGAAGGCAAGCATACTCATATTCCTCAAATTGGCAATGTCGTTCTTGGCGATGATGTCGAATTGGGATCTTGTTCGTGTATTGACAACGCAACGTTAGGATCTACCATCGTTAAACGAGGCACGAAGATTGATAATCTGGTTCATTTAGGGCATAATGTCGAAGTTGGCGAAGATTGTTTTATTATTGCACAGAGTGGCATTGCTGGCAGTACTAAAACGGGAAATCATTGTATTTTTGCGGGTCAGACTGGGATAGCGGGACATGTCACCATTGGTGACGATGTTGTTCTTGCGGGTAAAACGGGTGTTACCGGGAATATTAAAAGTGGTCAGATTTATGCCGGATATCCAGGTCGTCCCCATATGGAATGGAAACGGACATCCGTGTACCTGCGCAATTTGCCCAAGCTGGTTAAAAAAGTCAGGAATTTGGAAAAACAGATTGCTGAATTAGAAAAACAGATTCAGAAATAGAGGCATTATGATGTATATATTCATGAAATGCCTGAGCTTTTTTATTTGTCATATACCAGAATATATGCGTCGCAGCCTGGGTTCTTTTTTAGGCAGTATATTTTGGCTTTTTTGTCCGGGTAAAAGAAAACGACTGGCACAGAAGCAGATTATGGATTGCGGGATTACCGATGATGCAGAGAAGGCGGCCGCTATTGCTAAAGCCAGTACGGTCCGCTTTGGTCCGATGATCATCGAGGTATTGTCCTATCCGCGGTATACGAAAGAAAGCTTAGAACGAAAAATTACATGGCATGGAAAAGAGTATCTGGATCAAGTCAGGGATAGTGGAGAAGGACTTCTTTTTGTGACGTCCCATGCAGGCAATTGGGAAATTCTGGGAGCAGGACTGGCAATGGAAGGATATCCATTGATTTCAGTGGCACAGCAGCAAAATAGTAAAAGTGCAGATAAATTTATCAATGAATACCGGACGATGATGAAACAACATGTTACCTATAAGACGGGAATCCGTGATATGATACGGTTGCTTATGAGCGGGCACTATATTGGGCTGCTTATGGATCAGGATCCGGGATATACGGGCATCATGGTACGATTTTTTGGTAAGGACACTCTTACGGCTGACGGTGCGGCTAAACTGGCGGGTATTAATAATTCTCCTATTGTGTTGGGATTGATCCATAGTGATGGACCGTATCATCATGTGATAGATATTATGCCGCCTGTACGTATCTATGATTCAGAGAGTAAATTATCTAAAGAAGAGAAAAAGAAAATCGTATATGATGTGACCCAAAAACTCAATGATCTTTTAGAAACGCACATCCGTAAATACCCTGAAGAATGGTTTTGGCTTCATAATCGATGGAAGTGGACCAGACGGTTAAAGGAAAAGAAGGCAGAAAAAGAAGCCAGAGCGATGCAGGAAGATACAGTTACAGAAAATTAGTCAAAAGAAAGAGCTGCCAAGAATAGCAGCTCTTTTTAAATTACCTTTTGATGGAAAAATCTGTTGGATGCGTAAAAAAATACCGTACAAGGTTCATAAGGATGAAGTTTTCCAGTCAAAGGAAACGTATGTCTTATATCCATCCAAACGTGATGCAGGCTTGAAGAATACCGCCTTGGTCATTGTCTCCGGTCACGTAATCAGCGCGTTCCTTTAATTCCGGACAGCTGTTTCCCATGGCGATGGAATAAAAAGGTTTATGGAACATACTGATATCATTGAGCCCATCCCCAAATACAACCGCATCAGCCGGATCTGCATTTAGATGGTTCATCATGCGGCTGATACCGGCACCTTTATCAATCGGTTCAATAAGCCATGTATTGTCAAGGTAAGGCAGATGAGGGAGCCTATGCCGAGAGGGTACTGGCTGGCCGGATTCCGGGCGGACATACATGATTTTATAGACAGCTGTCAGGCTGTCTATATCAATGGGACGAGTGATTGTTTTCATGTAGTTACGGGAATCTGCATGGGGATACATCGCATACGGGGTGTATCGGACGGGAGTGTTATCCGCTACGACAGCCCAGGGCAGATGACAGGTATCTAATTCGTGGAGTAAGGCCTTGCAGTCCGTTAAGGGCAGGCCGTTCATTTCTAAGATAGTGCCATCGATAGAGAGGCTGTTGCCGCCATCGGAGACAACGGCGCCAATACCGTAGTTATCGGCAAATCGCTGGGCATCACATTGGAGCCGTCCCGTAGCAATAGAGACGAAATGACCTGATTGTTTTAGCCGGTGCAGGCAGTATACCGTATCGGCCGGAATAATACTGGAAATATCGAGGCCTAAAGTATGATCGATATCAAAGAAAAAAAATTTTTTAAGCATGATCTATCCTTTCAAAATGCTATTTTATTCAAGTACTATATTGTCATTTGATATGGGATATATTATATACTTATTGAAAAAAGAAGACAACATTGTAACATGGTCCTGTTAGTTGTATACTCATCATGATGGACTATCCAAAGATGTTTTATACAATAGAAATGAAAACGAACACAGAATTATAATAAAGCTATTATTATAGCTTTATTATAACATTATGTTACATAGCACACTAATACATTTCCTTTTGGTAAAGTTACCATTTAGGCATTGACAGAAGTATACTTTTAACTTCATAATAGAGTAAGAATTAAAAAAAGGAGCGATAAAACAATGAGTACTATTGATACGACATGTGTAAATGCAATTCGTGTACTTTCCGCAGATGCTATTCAGAAGGCTAATTCCGGTCATCCGGGTCTTCCGCTGGGATCTGCACCGATTGCCTATGAATTATGGGCTAATCATATGAATCACAATGCTAAAGACCCGAAATGGGCTAACCGTGACCGCTTTATCCTGTCTGCCGGCCATGGATCTATGCTGTTATATTCGCTGCTTCACTTTTTCGGCTATGGACTGACATTAGACGATATCAAACAATTCCGTCAGGACGGATCCCTTACACCGGGCCATCCGGAATATGGCCACACGACTGGTGTTGAAGCTACAACCGGTCCGCTTGGTGCAGGTATGGGTATGGCAGTCGGTATGGCCATAGCAGAAGCGCATATGGCGGCTGTATTCAATAAACCGAAGTATCCCATTGTTGATCACTATACGTTTGCGCTGGGCGGCGACGGTTGCATGATGGAAGGGATTTCTTCCGAAGCATTCTCTCTGGCTGGAACATTGGGACTTTCCAAGTTGATTGTTCTCTATGACAGCAATAATATTTCCATTGAAGGCGGTACAGATATTGCTTTTACGGAAAATGTCCAGAAACGCATGGAAGCTTTCGGGTTCCAGACTCTTGAAGTTGCGGACGGTAATGACCTTGATGCTGTCGGCAAAGCTATCGAAGCAGCAAAGGCTGACAAAGAACATCCGTCGTTTATCACAATCCATACACAGATTGGGTATGGTTGTCCTAATAAACAGGGGACGGCAGCAGCTCATGGCTCACCGCTTGGGGAAGATAATATCATTGGGATGAAGCACAATTTTGGCTGGCCGAAACCGGAAGAACCATTTTATGTTCCCGATGAAGTGTATACACATTATGATGAACTCAGTAAAAAAGCAGCCGCTGCAGAAGATCAGTGGCAAAAGCTTTTTGCGGATTATGCTGCTGCATTCCCAGAATTGAAAAAACTTTGGGATACTTGTTATCGTGATGTCGATGAAGCAGCACTTTTGAAGGATGAAGCTTTCTGGGCGTATGAAGATAAACCCCAGGCGACGAGAAATCTTTCCGGAATCATGATTAACCGTCTGAAAGATCGTATGCCGCAGCTTATTGGCGGCAGTGCCGATTTAGCTCCGTCCAATAAAACACATATGGATGGCGAAGGAGATTTCAAAAAGGGAAATTATGCAGGACGTAATCTTCATTTTGGGGTCCGTGAACTGGCGATGACGGCGATGACTAACGGCCTGGCTCTTTATGGAGGGCTTCGCCCGTATTGTGCTACGTTCTTCGTATTCAGTGACTATATGAAGCCGATGATTCGTTTGGCGGCACTTATGAAACTGCCGACGACGTATGTGCTGACTCATGACAGCATTGGTGTTGGCGAAGATGGCCCGACGCATGAAGCGATAGAACAGCTGGCTATGTTGCGGGCTACGCCGAATGTCAATGTATTCCGTCCGGCCGATGCTACGGAAACGGCTGCAGGCTGGTATCTGGCCGTTACCAGCAAAACGACTCCGACGGCACTTATCCTGACGCGTCAGAATTTGCCGCAGCTGGCAGGGAGCAGCAAAGATGCTCTGAAAGGGGCTTATATTATTGCGGATGCCAAGAAAGCCATTCCGGATGCTATTATCATTGCGACCGGCTCGGAAGTATCATTAGCCATTGATTCTAAGGAAAAACTGGCTTCTGAAGGTATTGATGTTCGTGTTGTCAGCATGCCTTGCATGGATGTATTTGAACAACAGAGCGATGCCTATAAAGAAAAGATTTTGCCGAAGAATGTCCGTGCCCGTGTAGCTGTAGAAGCAGGTATTGGTTTCGGCTGGGAAAAATACATTGGTCTTGATGGTGCATCTGTTACGATGAAAGGCTTTGGGGCATCAGCACCAGCCGGTGTCTTGTTTAAGAAATTCGGATTTACAGTGGATCATGTAGTTGATACGGTTAAGGGTGTTATTCCTGCGAAGTAAACGATAAGCCATATCTTGCATGATATAAAATAATTGGAACAGCTGTTATAGTATTGTCAAGGCTTGATTTTTTTACTATATTTGATTATACTATTTGTAAAGAGAAAACCCTACTGTGTGCGTAGATAGTCTCGATGTTTTGAACCAACACTTTTTACATTGGGAGTTCGGACTCTGTGGTTGTACGGCAATGCCTTCACTGGACTGTCAAACTCCATGGGAGGACACCCACCTGCTTAGGCAGGCTCAAAACTCGGTTTGTAAACGGCATGGTGGGGCTTCTTTTCTTGTATGATTTATATAAAACTGAAGTAAAACAAGCGCCGCTAAGATATCTTGGCGGCTTTCTATTTAGTTTGGGAGCAAACAAATGAACGGAGACGATCTTTTTTCTATAGCAGATGAACAACAGGGAAACCGTTTTGAACCGTTAGCGGTGCGTATACGGCCGGAAACCCTGGATGATGTATGTGGCCAGGAAAATCTTATTGGTCCGGGAACTTTTTTACGGGCGATGATTGAAAAAGATACGATACCCTCACTGCTGTTTTATGGTCCGTCCGGCGTAGGAAAGACAACATTAGCGCATGTCATAGCGACAGAAACCCGCAGCCGTTTTGTGAAAATCAATGCGGTTACAGCGGGGACCGCAGAACTGCGTAAAGTGATACATGAGGCAAAAGATGCGATTCATCTGTATCAGAAGAGAACGATTTTATTTATTGATGAAATCCATCGATTTAATAAAAATCAGCAAGATGTGTTGCTTCCGTATGTAGAAGATGGGACGGTTATTCTGATTGGGGCAACGACAGAGAATCCGTATTTTGAAGTTAACCGGCCGTTATTATCCCGTTTGCGGGTGATGCAGCTGGAACCGTTGACGGAAGCAGCTATTGTATCTGTTTTGATGCGCGCACTCCATGATAGCAAGAAAGGTCTTGGTTCATTGAACATCGATGCAAGTCAGGACATATTGGGTATGATTGCCCGGCTGGCCGATTGTGATGCCCGTATCGGACTTAATTTGTTAGAACAGATTTGTATGGTTGTCCCGGCAGGTGGGACCATTACGCCGAAAGATATTGAAAAAGTAGCCGGCCATAAGGTGTATACGTATGATAAAAAAGGGGATACCCATTATGATACTATTTCGGCATTTATCAAGAGCATGCGGGGATCCGATCCGGATGCAGCGCTTCACTATATGGCACGCATGATTGCCGGCGGAGAACAGCCCAGTTTTATTGCCCGCCGTCTGGTAATATGTGCAGCTGAAGATATCGGGCTGGCAGATCCGCAGGCATTGGTAATCGCGAATGCAGCGGCACAGGCGGTTCAATTCGTCGGGTGGCCCGAGGGACGGATTATCTTGTCAGAAGCGGTTGTATATGTTGCCTGTGCGCCTAAGAGCAATAGTGCATATATGGCTGTTGATGCGGCTTTGCAGGATGTTCGCAAGGGAAACTGCGGTGAAATCCCTGCATACCTTCGAGACAGCCATTATCAGGGAGCTGCCAGTTTAGGCCATGGGGAAGGATATAAGTATCCACATGATTTTCCCGGTGGTTGGGTAAATCAGCAATATTTGCCGGATCCGTTGAAACACGCAGCATATTATAAAGCATCCGAAAACGGTAAAGAAAAAGATATGGCTGCCCGTTGGAAACAACGCCGTGGTGAAAAGTAATCATTTGGAAGGTGAATGGATTGGCTCAACGTAAAACGAGAAAAAAACCGGTTAAGACTATGGGAGCGCGTAAAAAGAGAACATATCAGACGAAAAAAAGTTCGCCTTTATTAAAATTCGAGATTATTGGACTTATTTGTATCTTTTTCGGTGTATTTACCACTGTGGGTATTGTAGGTATTGATACAGGGCGCATCGGGCATAGTATTGACAGCATTTTATCCTATGGTTTTGGTTTTGCCCGTATTGTCATATCACTGGCGCTCGTCGTGATAGGATTAAAATATATTACTGTCCGTAAAGCGGTACCTGTTGGAAAAACATGGCTTCTGGGAGCATGGGTGTATGCTATGTTTTTAAGTTTTATTCATATCCTGGTTATTCCTAGTGGTGCAGAATTTATGCCGGCCAGCCTGCGTATTGGTGGCGGAGTCATTGGTGGCATGATTTCAGCTGTATTGCGCAATTTTTTCGGTCAGTTCGGAGCGGTTTTTATTTTGGTTATCTCAGCGGTAGTTACGGCGCTGGCCTACAAAAAATGGTCTATTTCTCAACCGGTAGCGCTTGTTTCGGATAAAGCGACAGAAGAAGTATCTAAAATGTCCGATAAAGCGATAGAAGGGCTTCAGGAAGCATCCCAAAGCATTAAGGAATGGCATGAACGCCGACACATATATGATTTTCAAAAAGATGGCGAGCCAGAAGTCATGCCGGATGGGCTAAATTCAGCACCGGCAAAAGATACAGCAGTTTCAGACGAAGTAGAAGAAATTCATATTCCTGCGGAAGAAACGATTCAATGGGAATCGTCTGACAAAGCGGCAGTGTCACAGGCAGATAGTTCCCTGTCGATTTCAGAATCCGAACCAGAGGAAGCAAATGACGGAACTGTTTCTAATTATGAAGGGATTATGCCATATCCTTCAGACATGCCCGAACAAGAAAATGGAATGGAACCCGGCTTTTCCGAAGAGTTGCAGCATGGAGAAAATTATGATGATACAGAGGATGACGCAGCATCAACAGGTGATGGCATAGCAATGGAAAATGATGTCCTCCATGAAGATATGTCTCATTTAAAACCTGTAGAAGTGGAAGACAATACAGCAGCTGCTGACATATCTTCTTCCGGATCAGGAGCTGTTCCTCGTGCGGAAGGGGAACATACATACCGCCTGCCGCCTGTTGACATCTTAAAACATGGTGCTCATACGGCGCCCGGAGTAAGCGAGGAAGTGCAGCATAATGCGGCTATCCTTCATGAAACGCTGCAAAGCTTTAATATTGATGCTACTATTACCAATGCCAGCCAGGGACCTGCGGTTACGCGTTATGAATTGGAACCGGCAGCCGGGGTTAAAGTCAGTAAGATCGTTCATCTGGCTGATGATATTGCTTTAAAACTTGCTGCAACGGATATTCGGATTGAAGCACCTATTCCGGGTAAAGCAGCGGTAGGTATCGAAGTGCCAAATAAAAAATTGACCGGTGTTAATTTGCGGGATGTCCTTGATACCGATACATTCCGCCGAGCTGCTGGTGGCGTACCGGTATGCTTAGGTAAGGATATTGCCGGCAATCCCGTTGTGGCAGATTTAACTAAAATGCCGCATCTTCTGGTAGCGGGTTCTACGGGTTCCGGAAAGAGCGTGTGTATCAATACCTTTATCGCGAGTATTCTCTTTAAACAGCGTCCGGAAGATGTAAAGTTGATCCTTATTGATCCGAAAGTTGTTGAGCTGTCCAATTATAATGGCATTCCTCATTTATTGACTCCGGTAGTAACGGATCCTAAAAAAGCAGCCAGTATTCTTCGCTGGGCTGTTCGGGAAATGGATGACCGCTACAAACGGTTTGCTCTTACCAAAACTCGTGACATTGCACGGTATAACGAACTTCATCCGGAAGATGCGATGCCTTTCGTCGTTATTATTATCGATGAATTAGCAGATCTTATGATGGCAGCATCCAGCGATGTGGAAGATTCCATTTGTCGTTTGGCACAAAAAGCCCGGGCTTGTGGTATGCATCTGGTACTGGCAACACAACGTCCTTCGGTTGATGTTTTGACAGGATTGATTAAAGCTAATGTACCGAGCCGTATTGCCTTTGCCGTATCGAGCCAGGTTGATTCCCGGACGATCCTTGATATGTCCGGGGCAGAAAAACTGATCGGTAAGGGAGATATGTTGTTCTATCCGATGGGAGCCTCAAAACCGCTTCGTGTACAGGGAGCATTTATTTCTGATGGTGAAATAGACAAGATGGTAGAATATATTAAGGCACAGGGGCAGCCCCAATATGATGAATCGGTGCAGCAGGCCCAGTCTGAAGAATCTTCAGAAACAGCAGATTTTTTTGAAGATGATCTTATGCCCCAGGCCATTGATATGATACTGGAAACGGGTCAGGCTTCTGTATCTATGTTGCAGCGCCGTTTTCGTGTCGGCTATACCCGGGCAGCACGGATGATCGATATGATGGAGGCAATGCACATCGTAGGGCCGAATAATGGGAGCAAACCCAGGGAAATTATTATGAATGCCGATGAAGTACAACGCAAATATCTTAGTCATGCATAAGTGCCTGATAAATCACTGTTCACTATGCTGTATATGTTATATAATAAATTCAGTGTAGGTGTAAGAAAGGGGATATGATTCGTGTCATCTGTAGGAAAGATATTACGAACAGAACGGGAAAAGCAAGGCATTACATTGCAGGAAATTTCAGATGCCACTAATATTAAAAAAAAATATTTGGAAGATGTCGAAAATGACGACTATGATAGTATCCCCGGAACGGTTTTTGTTAAGGGATTCATTCGTAATTATGGGAATTTTTTGGCGTTGGATGGTACCGCTTTAGTGGAAATGTACAAGTCATCCGTAGAGGTACGCGTGCCTCGTCCGGAGGTACGTACAGTTGCGACTGTAAAAAAATCGAAAGTCGCAGCAGAAGCTGTACACAAAAAGACAAGACAGGGAAAATGGCCGGAAATACTTATCATTGCCGGCATTGTTATATTTTTTCTGCTTATCCTTTGGATCATGATGTAGAGGAGATTTATGAAAGAACAGTTTTTAGTGACGAGTCGTGAAGATATGGAACGGCGGGGTTGGAAACAACTTGATTTTGTTTATATCAATGGGGATGCGTATGTAGATCATCCGGCATTTGCAGCTGCTCTTATCGGGCGTGTCCTGGAAAGCCGGGGCTATCGGGTTGGCATTATTTCACAACCTGACTGGCATTCGTCCCAGCCTTTTAAAGCGCTTGGGAAGCCCCGGTTGGGTGCCCTTATTACAGCGGGCAACCTCGATTCGATGCTAAATGAAAAAACAGCAGCTAAAAAATTTCGTAATCAGGATAATTATTCTCCCGGCGGAGAAGCAGGGCATCGTCCGGAACGGGCAACGATTGTGTATGCGAATCGAATGAGAGAAGCGTATAAAGATGTCCCTATCATTATCGGTGGAATTGAAGCAAGTCTGCGCCGGTTTGCCCATTATGATTACTGGTCCGATAAAATTCGCCATTCTATCTTACTGGATAGTAAAGCGGATATATTAAGCTATGGTATGGGAGAGCATTCCATCGTAGAAATCGCGGATGCCTTGGCAGAGGGAAAGACAATTGCCGAGATGTATTATATTCGTGGTATTTGTTATGCGTCGAGTCATGCCCCGGTGTCGGATCATACCGTTATGTGTCCGTCATACGAAGACGTAAGAGCTGATAAAGAGGCTTTTTCCAAAGCTTTTAAAATACAATATGAGGAACAAGATCCATATTATGGCAAGACGATTATCCAACCATCGGAAAACCGGTTTGTCATCCAAACGCCGCCAGCCTTGCCATTGACAACAAAAGAACTGGATGAAATCTATGAACTTCCTTTTCAGCGCCGGTGGCATCCCGACTACGATGCAGCTGGCGGAGTACCGGCTCTTAAAGAAGTACAGTTTGATTTGACGAGCCATCGTGGCTGTTTCGGCCATTGTCATTTTTGTGCGATTACCAGTCATCAGGGCCGTATTATCCAAAGCCGTAGTCACGAATCGCTTCTTCGGGAAGCGGTATATATGACTCACTTACCGGGATTTAAGGGATATATCCATGATGTTGGTGGCCCGACTGCTAATTTCCGCCATCCGGCTTGTGCAAAACAGCTTAAGGCGGGGGCCTGCCGAAATAAACATTGTATAGGCAGCGAAATATGTCCCAATCTGGATACATCTCACGCCGATTATATGAAGCTGCTAAGAGAAATACGCAATGTCCCTGGAATTAAAAAAGTCTTTGTCCGTTCCGGGCTGCGCTATGATTACGTATTGGCGGATAATAATAAAAAATTTGTTGAAGAATTATGCCACTATCATGTGAGCGGCCAGCTTAAAGTTGCGCCGGAACACGTAGTCAAACATGTGACAGACCTTATGGGCAAGGCGGATATCCAGGCATTTTTAAAATTTAAGGATTGGTTTGATGAAGCCAATCGCAAACTCGGCAAGAAGCAATATCTTGTACCGTATTTCATGTCCAGTCATCCCGGATGTACGTTGAAAGATGCGATTGTGTTAGCGGAATTTCTTCGGGATATGCATATGTATCCGGAACAAGTCCAGGATTTCATTCCGACTCCCGGCAGTTTATCAACGGCGATGTATTATACGGGAATGAACCCTTTAACAGGTAAAAAAGTCTATGTAGCACGACGTCCTGAAGAAAAACAAATGCAGCGGGCCCTTATGCAATATAGCAATCCGGCTAACTATGATATTGTACATAAAGCGTTGTGTCTGGCAGGGCGGCGTGATCTCATCGGTTATGGTGAAAAATGTCTTATTTCGCCGCAGCGGCCTCAAGGCCGTCATGAACATATGAATTTGTCGAAACGGATGCGTCATCCAATGCATCCATCAAATGGGAAACGGCGTTCGGGAATAGGGAAGCATACCGGAACAAGGTGATAATGATGAAAAGATATATCCCCATATTGGCGATTATTGTCTTTATTGCAGCCATGCTGGGATTGAGTGATTATATATGGAAACAGCAGGAATTAGCGCAGATGCAGGCAGCCTATGAAGCCGAACGGCACCTCGTCGTGTATTCGGATTTACCGAACGATGTCAATACAGATATTGCGGCGGCATTCTATAAACGGACGCATATGCGGGTGCAGATTTATTCAAAGACAGACAGCCAGATCAATAGTTCTATGGAAGACTCCATGTCCCATCAGCCGGATATCATCATTGCGGCGGAACCGGTGTTACAGCAACAGCAAAAACGGGCGATGTTCAAACCGTATGCATCGGAAGTGACGGAACATGTACCCTATGATTTTAAAGATGCCGATGGCAATTGGAATGGATTATGGTATAATCCATTGGTCTTTGTTATCAGCAACAGCTATTACGAACGACAGGGGCTGCATATTCAGCAATGGGATGATTTGCTGACGGATTCTCAATTGACATTAGTATTTCCCGACTTGGCATCGATGGATATTGCCGGTGATTTTTTGTGTTCTTTTGTTGAGGCGAGAGGGTTGGAAGAAACCGCCTTATATATGAAAGAACTTCAGACGCATATAGCGGTTTATTCTAAATCAATGACTACCGGTGCCCGCCGTATTGCCGGCGGCGAAGCTGATATGGGCGTTATTGATGCAGCTACAGCAAGGCAGTATCGCACGGATGGTGCACCTATTTTCATCATCTACCCCCGGGATGGCACTTCGTATTGGCTTACAGGAGCAGCTGTTACCAAATGGTGTGAAGATAGTGAATTGACAAGCCAGTTTATGGATTGGCTGTATTCGGATGATATCAATCAAGTGTTGCATAAAAATCATATTTATTTAACATATGTCAATGATGAAGTTCCCAAAGAGCTTGATGCGAAGGGACAGGAAATTGTTTTGCTGCCGGTCAAGAAGGAATATACTGAACAAGGCCGCAGAGATATTCAGGATTGGTGGTTGAATACTGTTCGTTTTGGAAAGGAACCGTAAATGGAAAAAATTGGTTTTGTTAGTTTAGGCTGTTCAAAAAATCTTATTGATACCGAGGTTATGCTTGGAATATTAAAGGATAAGCATATGGAAATTACCGATACTTTATCGGAGGCTGATATCATCATCGTAAATACCTGTACGTTTATTGAAAAGGCGAAACAGGAGTCGATTGATACCATCCTGCAGGCTGCCCACTATAAAACGACCGGGAATTGTAAGATGCTGATCGTGACAGGTTGTCTGAGTCAACAATATAAAGAAGAACTGTTGCAGGAAATGCCTGAAATCGACGCACTTTTAGGCACGGGATCCTGGGACCGTATTTGGGAAGCGATAGACCGGGTCCGCAAAGGACAAAAGGCTTGTTTCATGGATGATGTAAGTCATTTATATGATCAAAAAACCAGCCGTCTGCGGACAACACCGAAGTATAGTGCCTATGTTAAAATTGGTGAAGGATGTAACAATGGGTGTTCGTTCTGTATTATTCCGCATGTCCGGGGAAAATTGTACAGCCGTCCGATAGATTCCGTTGTAGCCGAAGTGCAGGATCTGGCAGCGGATGGCGTGAAGGAAGTTAACATCATTGCCCAGGATACGACGAGCTACGGCGTAGATTTGGCAGGTCATTCTCTGCTGCCGGAATTATTGCGTAAATTGGTAACAATCGAAGGCATCCGTTGGATACGGCTGTTTTATTTGTATCCTCATTATTTTACAGATGAACTGATGGATCTCATCGTTACAGAAGATAAAATCTGTCCGTATGTGGATTTGCCGTTGCAGCATATTTCTCAATCTGTCCTCAAGCGCATGAATCGCCGCGATTCTAAAGAAGATGTGTTGAAACTGATGAAGAAACTTTGCAGTCATGGCCGCAAGCTGACCATACGGTCCACTTTTATTGTAGGGTTCCCCGGCGAAACGGAAGAAGAATTCCAGGAACTTTGTGATTTTGTTCAACAAACGGCATTTGATGATGTCGGAGTGTTTACCTATTCCCGGGAAGAAGGCACGCCGGCAGCACGTATGGATAATCAGATTCCCGAAAATGTAAAGGAAGACCGGTATCATACACTGATGTCCATTCAGGCCAAAGTATCCGAACAGCGAAATCAGGAGATGGAAGGAACCGTCCATACCTTTCTTGTTGAAAAAATTACGGAAAAAAACGGTGCCCGTCAGGCCGTAGGCCGTATTGAAGTCCAGGCTCCTGATGTAGATGGATTGACATATGTGGAAGATGCAAAAAATATCCAGGTCGGGGACATGGTACCTGTACGTATTGTACAGGGATTTGCCTATGATGTTGTTGCTGAATTGTTGGAATAGGAGTGTTTGTATATGCTGGTTGAACTTGTTACGACCGGTTCTGAATTATTATTAGGGGAAATCACCAATGAAAATTCCCGTTACTTGTCAAAAGAATTGAATGCGTTAGGGTATTCAGTCATATATCATACAACAGTAGGAGATAATCCACAGCGTATGGAACAGGCCTTACGGACCGCTTTGGGACGTGTCGATATGGTTATTACGACCGGTGGTTTAGGACCGACTCAGGGAGATATGACTAAAATTATCGGCGCCCGGATTATGGGTCTGCCTTTGGAATATCATCCGGAAATAATGGATTCTATTACAGAATGGGTAGCAGCTCATCATGGCAGCCGTGTCCTGACAGAAAATCAAAAGAGGCAGGCCATGATTCCCCGAGGTGCCGTGTCCTTTGCAAATGGAGCCGGAACAGCACCGGGAGTAGCTATACAGAAGAATGGCAAGATATTGGTTCATCTGCCGGGGCCGCCATCGGAAATGCGCTGGATGTATAAAAACCGTCTGAAGCCGTGGCTTATGCAGCACTTTAAATCTCAGGGGTATATCCAGTCTTTATATATAAAGATTTATGATATGGGCGAAGCCTTTATTGAAGAAAAATTAATGGATCTGGTGAAAGGGCAATCGAATCCGACGATGGCGATGTATGCCCGCCCAGGTTATGTCGAAGTGCGGCTTACGGCGCAAGCTGCTACGATGGAAGCGGGACAGGCCTTGCTGACGCCGATTTGCAAGGAATTACAGCGCCGCCTGCAGCGGACTGCTGTATCCTATAATAATGAAACCATAGCAGATGTACTGGGACGGGAAATTACTATGCGTCATATGACGGTCAGTGCTGCTGAATCATGTACGGGAGGGCTTGTCGGGTCCTTTATTACTGATGTAGCAGGGGCATCCGATTATTTTCGCGGTTCTGCCGGAACATACTGTAATGAAATGAAACATAAAATCTTGCAGGTATCTCAGGAAACCCTTGATACATATACGGAAGTGAGTTCGCAGACGGCAGCTGAGATGGCTCAGGGAAGCCGCCGGCTTTACGGTGCAGATATAGCGGTCAGTACAACCGGAATTGCCGGTCCGGGCGGGGGTACGGAAGAAAAACCCGTTGGTCTGGTGTATACCGGGGTTGCTGGTCCGTGGGGAACGGTAACGCATAAAGATGTATATCCGGGTGACCGGATGGAAGTCAAGCGTCGTGCAGCTGTACGGGCAATATACTATATCGTACAATATATATTAGAAAATTCAAAATAGGAGGACAGCAGAGTAATGGAAGCAAAACAGACAGCACTTGAAAATGCAATGCGAAAAATAGAAAAGGACTTTGGCAAGGGTGCCATTATGCGTCTCGGAGATGTTGCTGATAAGATGAATCTGGAAGTGATTTCTTCAGGTTCGCTGGCCGTTGATTTGGCTGTTGGTGTCGGTGGATATCCCCGCGGCCGGGTTATTGAAATATATGGTCCGGAATCATCCGGGAAGACAACACTCGCTCTTCACGCAATCGCTTCAGCTCAAAAAAGCGGCGGGATTGCAGCGTTTATTGATGCGGAACATGCCCTGGATCCGGTCTATGCCCGTCATCTGGGTGTAGATACAGCAGAACTGCTTATTTCGCAGCCGGATAATGGGGAACAGGCATTGGAAATAACCGAAGAACTGGTTCGCAGCGGGGCTGTGGATATCATCGTCATCGACTCCGTGGCGGCATTAGTTCCTAAGGCTGAAATCGAAGGCGAAATGGGCGATTCTCATGTAGGATTGCAAGCCCGCCTGATGAGTCAGGCCCTGCGCAAATTGACGGGTATCATTTCTAAATCGAAAGCAATTGTTATATTTATCAATCAGCTCCGTGAAAAAGTCGGTGTGATGTTTGGCAATCCGGAAACCACGACAGGGGGACGGGCATTAAAGTTTTATTCCTCCATTCGTATAGAAATCCGTAAGGGCGAAGCCATAAAATCTGGCGGCGAAGTCATTGGCAATCGGGCCCGTGTTAAAATTGTCAAGAATAAAGTAGCACCTCCGTTTAAAAATTGTGAAGTGGATATTATGTATGGTACCGGTATTTCCCGGGAAGGGACCATTTTGGATCTGGCCTCGTCGATGGATATTATTGAAAAGAGTGGTACCTGGTATTCCTATAAAGGCGAACGGCTGGGACAAGGCAAAGAAAATGTAAAAGCATTCCTCAAGGAACATCCGGAAATTTCGGATGAAGTAGAAAAAATTATTCGCGATACGTTAGCAGCAGAACCGGAAAAGTTTGAAGATGTTATGGAAGAGCCGGGAGAAGTGGCAGAAGATGCGCCTGCAGCTGATGAATCGGAAGAATAAGGCATGGATTACAAGGAAGCCTATGCTAAATCTTTGCGTCTCCTTACGATTCGTTTTCTGAGTGAAGGAGAGCTGCGCAAAAAATTAAGAGACAGAAAAGCTGAGGATGATATCATCAACAGGGTGTTGGATACGCTGAAAGAGGAACACTTTATCGATGATGATCGTTTGGCCCATGAGGTATATCGGTATTACGCTAAAAAGGAACAGTATGGGCATCGTTACATTGTGAATTGTCTGAAAAAGCGGTATCTTCCTATTCCGGAGGATGTAAAGCATCCCGATGAATATGCTGTTGCATCAGTGCTGGTCAAACGGAAATTTGATATAAAAGATAATGATCCGCGCAAAATAGCAAGATATTTGAAATATCGGGGATTTTCTGTATCAGTTATTAAAGAAATACTGAATTGGGATGTATGATCAATAGTATATTTATTGAAACTTGGAGTAATTTCACTACATTATTCTTGACATCACATACAAAAAAAATTACAATTAAAAGAGCCGGTTTGATACACTGGTAATATATTTTGCATAATTGTAGGTTTTTTGAAATGATGTAAGTAAACATTGCATACTCATATAAAAAGGCCGGACAGCTTGTTCGGCTTCTTTTTTGTGAAAGGGGAGGTGAGATTAGAATATGTTAGCTATTATAGCTGCAGCAGTAGCCTGCGGCGTTATTGGCATTGGGACCGGGTATCTGTATCGTAAACAGATTGCAGAAGGTAAAATCGGTCAGGCTGAAGTAGAAGCACAGCGCATTATTTCTACAGCTCAACAAAATGCGGAGGCACGCAAAAAAGAACTTGTCCTTGAAGGCAAGGAAGAAGTACATAAACTGCGCAATGATGCCGACAGAGAACATAAAGAACGGCGTAATGAATTACAACGCTTGGAACGGCGGCTGTTGCAAAAAGAAGAACACTTAGATAAAAAATCCGATTCCATGGAAAAGAAAGAGGATGCGTTAGCTCGTCGGGAAGACGATATTAATGGCATGCAGGATAAAATCGAAGAACTTCATTCTCAGAAATTAGCCGAATTGGAACGTATTTCCGGTTTGACATATGATGATGCCAAGGATTTATTGCTGAGTAATGTCCAGGTCGAAGTAAAGCATGAAACGGCACAGCTCATTAAGTCTCTTGAAGATGAAGCGAAAGAGGAAGCGGAAGGGAAAGCGCGGGAAATTATTTCCATGGCTATCCAACGATGTGCTGCGGATCATGTTGCTGAAACGACAGTATCCGTTGTGTCTCTTCCTAATGATGAAATGAAAGGACGTATCATCGGCCGTGAAGGACGCAATATCAGGGCGATTGAAACACTGACAGGGGTTGACCTTATCATTGATGATACGCCGGAAGCTGTCATTTTGTCGTGCTTTGATCCTATTCGTCGTGAAATTGCCCGCCTTGCGTTGGAAAAACTGATTGCTGATGGACGTATTCATCCGGCTCGTATTGAAGAAATGGTTGAAAAAGCTCGTAAAGAGGTCAATCAGAAAATTCGCGAAGCAGGGGAACAGGCAACATATGAAACAGGCGTACACGGAATCCATCCGGAATTGGTTAAAATCTTGGGCCGCTTGCGATATCGTACAAGTTATGGACAAAATGTATTACGCCATTCGATCGAGGTATCTCAACTTGCAGGTATCATGGCTGCTGAATTGGGTGTTGATGAAAATCTTGCCCGGCGTGCCGGTTTGATTCATGATATAGGTAAAGCATTGGATCATGAATTAGAAGGTACCCATGTCTCTATTGGCATGGAAGTGGCTAAGAAGTATGGTGAATCCAAAGCGGCAATCAATTGTATTGCTGCCCATCATGGGGATGAAGAACCCAAGAGTGTTGAAGCTGTTCTTGTAGCAGCGGCAGATGCCGTATCGGCAGCCCGCCCGGGTGCAAGAAGAGAAACACTGGAAAATTATTTAAAACGGCTTACAAAGCTTGAAGAAATAGCAAAATCTTTTGATGGTGTCGAAGAATGTTTTGCTATACAGGCTGGTCGCGAAATTCGCGTCATGGTTAAACCTGAAAAACTGGATGAAGCAGATTGTGTGCTTCTCGTTCATAATATTGTGAAACGAATTGAAGATGAATTAGAATATCCTGGTCAAATCAAGGTAGTAGTAATTCGTGAAACCAGAATGATCGATTATGCAAAATAAGTTTGAATATAAGTTCCTTGCTGCGATGGCAGGGAACTTTTTTTACCCTCTTAATCTGCTGCAACACCTTTTTTAAAAGAAAATTAAAAAAAGCCTTGCCAAAGGACGATATTTATGATAAAATGTTTTTTGTTCGAGACAATAATTGTCACGGACAATATGAAACGGCCTCGTGGTGTAGCGGTTTAACATGTCGCCCTGTCACGGCGAAGATCGTCGGTTCAAATCCGATCGAGGTCGCCATATTTTTTGCTCAGGTAGCTCAGTCGGTAGAGCA